>CAIWHS010000532.1 GCA_903912515.1 uncultured Planctomycetaceae bacterium | reverse complement strand
TCCGCCTTGTCTTTGGCGCCGTCTTGCATGACAGCAACACTTACGATCCGGCTTCCGAGTTCAAGCACTTTTTGCAACAGGTGAAATGACCGACACTTGGGCTTGGGTCAATTATTTATCAAGCCATGGATTGCTTTTTGATAGGTCCAAGTCGTTCATTGCAGTCGTTGACCAGCAATTCTCAAATAACCAGGCATTTCCAAATCCATTAAGGGGTCGCTTCAAGTAGATAGGAATGGAAATTCTATGCGACCACCACTGAGGGTTGTTGGACCGCCCTTTCCAACTGGGCAAGCACCTCGGATCTTGCGTCTATCCCAACCGAGACCAAGGCCTGTAAGGGGTCAAGGAGCAAGATACATATACCCTTGCCACCTCCCGGCCCCCCTTGCGCTGGCGACTCCCGCTGGCCGGGCCATGACTGGAGCAGACTCCAGCCCGATACTTTGGGTAAAAATAAACAAATAGCTGAAAATTTGGCTGTTTGTCCTGGCGCACCGGGACGCACACTCCCCCAAGCGAAACCATGAAACAACGACACAAAACTCACGACGCCATCATCATCGGTGGCGGCCACAACGGACTGGTGGCGGCTGCTTACCTGGCCAAGGCAGGCAAAACCGTGCTACTCCTCGAGGCCCAAGGCGAGCCGGGTGGCGCCACCACCAGCGTGGCACCCTTTCCTGAATACGAGGCCAGGCTTTCGCGTTATTCCTACTTGGTATCACTGCTGCCCGACCAGATCGTGTCGGATTTGGCCATCAACTTCAAAACCCTCGGGCGACCCGTCGCCTCCTACACGCCCTATCACCAAGATGGCCGGGATGATGGCCTTTTTATCTCCAACACCTGGGATCAAACGACCGCCACCAGCTTCAGGCGATTGACCGGATCGGATCGCGAAGCCACTGCTTGGCGCGAGTTTTATGGCGAGATTGCCGAGTTGGCCAAACGCCTCGCCCCCTCGATGCTCAAGCCTCTCAAGCGGGCAGGCGAACTCAAATCCGAAATCGGCTTGCCGAAATTATGGCAAGACCTGATGGAGCGCCCGATTGGCGAAGCCATCCGCAACCGGTTCAGCGATAACCTGGTGCGGGGCGTGGTTCTGACCGATGCCCTGATCGGAACCTTCGTGCAAGCTGATGACCTCCAAGCCAACCGTTGTTTCCTCTACCACATGATTGGCAATGGCACCGGGCAGTGGCGCGTCCCACAAGGTGGCATGGGGACATTGACCAAGGAGCTGCTTCGCATCGCCACGCTGCACGGCGTGCAGATCAAAACCGGTTGCAAAGCCGCCGCCATCGAAAGTGGGCCTGCGGGCGTCCGCATCGAGGATGAATCGGGCGAGGCCCATGTTGCCCAAGACCTGCTCTTTGCCGCCGCGCCACAACACCTGGCCCGCCTGCGGGGTCGTGCGGCTCCCAAATCCCTTGAAGGTGCCCAACTCAAAATCAACATGCTCCTGTCACGCTTGCCCCGCTTGAAATCCGGCCTAGACCCACGGCTCGCCTTTGTCGGCACTTTTCATGTCAATGAAAGCTATTCCAATCTGGAAGCCGCCTACCACTGCGCCCAAGGCGGAGAAATGCCACAACCACTGCCGCTGGAAATGTATTGCCACACCCTGACCGATCCCACCATCTTGTCAGCGGAGCTGATCGAGAAGGGCTTCCAAACGCTCACTCTTTTTGGAATCCACACACCC
>CAIWHS010000531.1 GCA_903912515.1 uncultured Planctomycetaceae bacterium | reverse complement strand
GGCCGCCTAGGGCGGTCCTGGGTTGGCATTTGTGTAACGGTGTGATTTTTGGTTTTTTTGACAGGAATCCATGCGACGCGCTAAAGCGAAGCTAACTGTCTCTACCTTTCCGTTCCTCGCGGTGCTTTTGTGCGCCATGGGGTCGCTGATCATGCTTTTGATGGTGTTTGATCAACGAGCCAAACGGGCGGCGCGTCAGAGGAATATTCAGCAAGCAGTGGAGGTGACGCAGCGGGAAGAGGAACGCTGGAAAAAAGCCCAGGCCATGGTGGCGGAGCAGAATGCCGAGGCTGAGACTGAACGCGAGAAGTTGTTGCAGCAGATGCGCCTTGAGAGCGAGCAAAGGCTGCGCGAGCTGGGCGAGGAGGCTAGCAAACTGAGCGCCAGCGAGCGGCAAGCCCTGCAGGCGCGGGCAGCCGAGGAAGAAGGCATTATCGCCCTAAAACGCCAAACGGCCGAGGCTGCGCGGGATAGGGAGAAGAGCCAGAGCGAATTGGCTGCAATGCGGGCCAGTTTGGACAAGGCCCAGCGCGACAGGGTTGAGCGAGAAAAGCAACGGCGTGAATTGCAGGACGCCGTTGAGAACTCGAAGAAAGCGGTGGAGGTGGAGCGCCAAGCTGAAAAGGCAAGGCTTGACCGGCTATCGATTGAGCTGGGCGATTTGGAAAAAGTGATCAAGCAGGCCGAGGAAAAGAAGGAAAAAAGTGCGCAGACCTTCAGCATCATTCCGTACAAGGGAAAACGAGGTGAAGACAAACGCCCCATTTATGTTGAATGCACTTGGAACAAGTTGATTTTTCATCCTGACAAAGTGGTGGTGGATCCCGGAGACCCTCGGATGGGTTTATTACTGCAAATTGAGGATCGGGCTAGGGCGCAAAACAAGCTGTATGAGACTGCCGGCCTGCCGCCGCACCCAAGACCGTTTTTGATGTTGCTGGTTCGACCCGATGGCATTGCCACCTACTACCAGTTTCAGGTGGCAGTGAAGGGCCAAGGGATTGACTTTGGCTATGAGTTGATTGATCAAGACTGGGAGTTGGAATTCCCGCAGGATGCGCCCGCACCAGCGAAGGAACCACCCAAGCTAGCGCAGGCCCAACCCAACTTGCCAACCAATACACCTCTTAGGGTGCCTCGAGAAATGGGAGGTACCCTAACCGGGCAAGTGGGCAACCCCACCTTGGTTGGCCCCGCAGGTGAATCGGGTGCTTTGGGCCTGCCTGGTTTGCCAGGTGTAGGTGGAGCGGGTGTGGGTTTGGGGAATTCCGGTTCCGGCTCGGGACTTGGTGGAGGACTTCCGCGAGGATTCAGATCGGGTGGAGAGGCTGGAATTGGGCGGGAGGGCGGCCTTGGAGGTATCGCCAACGGGCCAGCAGGGATTCCCGGTAATGGAAGTGGAATGGGGAATGGGTTGGCAGGTTCTTTGGGGGATGGGCCTGGAGGGATTGGCAGTAGCGGGCTTGGCTTTGGAACGGGTGCGCGAGGGGCAGGTGGTCTTGGAGGTGGCGGTCAAAATGAAGGATCGCCCGGTAGAGGAATGGCGGGCGGAAACGGCAAAAGCGTTGCGAGTGGGGGCCCGGATGGAATGGGTGGCAACCCAGGTGATATGGGCAGAAATGGCGCTACGGCGGGGAAAAATAATGGAGTAGGCGGATTGGCTGAGAGACCCGGCGCGGGTGGCAATGGTTTGGAGCAAGGGTTGGGGGGTCACGGGGAATTGGCTTTAGGAATACCTGGCTTGCCCAATGAAGGCGGGCCTGTGGGCTTGGATGGTGGAATTCCAGGAACAACACCTTCGCCCCAACGCATCCCTGGCCCTACCGCCCCCGCCTTGGGTGCTACGGGGTTAGCCAAGCAGGGTGGTTTTGGTGGTTTGCCAGGGGCCCTTCCGGGAGTTGAGGGGGGGTCTGCGGGTGGCGCAGGAATGGGAAGTATTGCGGGAGCTGGCGGCTTGGGAGCCAACACAGGTGGCGGAGGTGGAGTAGCAGGAGGGAGTTTGGGGTCGATAGGCGGAGGTGCGGGAAGAGGCACAGCACCTGGTGTTGGAGGGGCAGGACCCTCCGAAGGCACAGCAAGCTCTACAGGGACCAATGCTGGTGGGGCCAGCGGTGAGATAGCAGGAAGCACCAATAGTGGAACAACAAGTTCGGCAAGTGCAGGTGGCAGCCCTGCCAATGGTGGAGGAGCGCCTGGAGCGTTGCCACCCATCGATGGCCCCCCACCTGCTCCTGGATTGAACATTGGGCCCAGCGGTTCGCCTGGCAGCAGCGGTGGTGGAGGAATGTCGATCAACCTGAATCCGCGGGAAAAAAACGAGGAGCAACCACCTCCTGCCAAATCGCCCAGGCCCAATGGCGGAGCGAGTGATGGTTTTCCCGGGAGCGATGATCCTGCCATGGAGGCCCTGAACCGGTTGGCGGTTCCGCTGCCCTCGGTTGAAGAAGATAGGCCCAAGGTACCGCGCCCACTGAAGATGGCCCGGCTAACCGGTGGTCGTGAATTGACCCACTTCGTCGAGTGCACTGCAGACGGAGTGATTTTGCATCCCGGGGGCAAGAAGTTTTCACGGCAGTCGATTAGCCAGGGTGGGGACAATAATCCCCTGTTCCAGGAATTAAAGGAGAAGGTGGAGCGCAGGAAAGTGTTGGATAAAGCGGCCGGAACGACCTCCTTTATTGAAGTGCGTTTTTTGGTGTGGCCTGATGGAATGCGGGCTTACCACGCGCTTTATCCAACTATATCAACCTGGAATGTGCACAGTCAGCAGCAGACCATCAAAAACGCGAAAGATTTACGAGATGCCTTGTCGGGGCGGTAGGGGCCGCTTTTAGTAGGGAAAATGGGGGCTAGGGACCATGTACAGGCGGCGCAGGAAACCACCGGCAGGGGAGCTTTTCAGCTTCGACTCCTTTCTGGATGTCGTGGCGAATGTGGTGGGAATTATCTTGCGGCTGATTTTGGTTGCGTGGGCGGGGGCGCGCTCCTACAAGGGTGAAAAAATTGAGTTACCATTTTCACCACCAGTTGAAATGGTGCAGCAATTGGGCAAGAGGCAACCGCTTCCGGAAAATCCGCTCGCGGGGCGGATTCGGGAAGAAGAGGGCAAGCTGGCCAAAGCCAAGTCGCAGTTGGCAACGAGGCTGGAGGAGCTGGCTGGTACCAAGCTGGAGCGGACCCGGATGGAAGCGGGGCGTTTTCAGGCGAAAGCGGAACTGGATAAATTGGCGACTGAAAAGCTGGCGCTAGCAAAGGCCAAGTTGCCCGAGCAGCCCTTTGAACCTGCAATGGCGCTGGCAGAGCCGCACAAACCATCGGCCAAGTTAGGGGAGATGACTGAAAGGATCAGCAAGGCGCGGGACCAGATTGAATACCTTGGCAAATCGACCAAGCCAGGCAAGGTCCACCGTTGGCGGACGCCTATCAGCCAAACGGTTCAGAGTGAGGAGATCATTTTTGAGATTCGTGAAAACCGCATAGCGGCGGTAGATATTGGCTCGATGTTGGACGAGGTGCAGGAATCGCTGCGCAAGGCGGGTGATGTGTTGCAGAACCAATGGGTGATGGAAGGGACCACTGCTCCTGTGGGTGCGTTTCGATTGCATTTCACCATTGAACGGGAGAAGCCTGCCGGGCTGCTTGGCGAGGTTCCCAAGCCGGATGATCGGTCGAGCTTTCGTTATGGTTTGACAAGCTGGGAAGTTCTGCCCCAGGACCCGAAGCGTGGCGAACCGATTGAGCAGGCCATGAAGGAGGGGAGCGCCTTCCGGCGAATAGTGGACAATTTAGATGCCCGTGAAAGTGCGGTGACTTTCTGCATCTATCCTGACAGTTTTGCAGCCTACCGCAAGGTGAGGGACATGCTGCACGAACGGGATATGGTGGTAGCGGGCAGGCCCCTGCCTTTCGAGGCCCCCATTGCGATGTCGACGAAGAAGGGTACGGTTTCTCGGGGCCAATAAATCAGAAACAGGCAAAAGAACATTTTCCGAGATGCGGCGATTGGGCCGTGTCAGCGCCTTCGTTTGTAACTTTCGGAGGTGGTTTTACCCGAGGGGTTTGTGAAGGTGAAATCGACGGATTTTTCGCCATTGAGGGTGTAGCGAATTTGGTGTTCGCTTCCCTGAAGGGCGTAGCGAAGGGTGTAGGTTTTGTTGGGATCGTCCCGCTCGAAGGCGGTGATTTTGGCACCGCGCAGGGGCCTGCCTGGGGGCCGCGAGGGGGAGTCTTTGGGTTGTGGTTCGATACCATCGCCCCGGACTTTGACCACGCCGCGCATGGCGCTCAAGGTGTAGGGATAATTTTTTGAGGCGTAATAGCGGTATTTGCCATCGGCATCGAGGCGACCGTGGCACTCGTCGAGGTTGTCGGGAATTTTGCCGGTTGAGTCGGTGGGGGCCATGATGGGGTAACCGTCTAAGGCATAGGCGATAGGGTTTCCCTTTCCGACCACTTTTTCGAGGTGGAGGGGAGCGGTGTGGTAGTGGTAGTCGTCTCCTTTGCCGCAATGGCCGCCGAATTCATCGAGTTCGCCGATGAGGAACGCATCTTCGCCCCGATTATTCAGCGCATTGAAAATGGGGACGCCATTGACCGCCACAGCGATAGCGCCGCGCAGTAGGTTATTACGGGTTGAGATGGGATTGGGCGCTTTCTGCGGAGCGATGGGTATGCGCCAGGCATTTTTGCCAAAAAAGGGTTGGGGAATGGGAACCTGTTGTTGCCAGTTGGTGATACCCACCATCATGGGGTGATCGGGAAAACCGTTTGAACCCACTAGGAGCCAATCACCATCCCAGTTGAGTTGGAGTTGATCTTTGAACGGTAAAAAGTGGTCCAAGGCCTGAGGCCGGGGCCCTTTGGGTCTGGAAGCCCGCTGGGCACAGGCAGATAGACCTATTACCAAACAAACCAAGAGGGCCAAACCCGAAATAGGGCGAGTCCATGCAATGCCTAGTCTTGACAAGGTGAACAAGGAGGTGAAAAGCAATATTCCCAAGGCTACCAGAAAGACCAATTCATCGTTGGCATTTGCCGAGTGATCGGCAGGGGAATAGGCATGCACTCCATGACCGCCTGGATGGGCGTGGAGCGATTGGGTTATGAGAGCCAAAAAAGCAAAGCAGATAAGATATTGCTTGTTCAAGGCAGTCACCTCATGGAGTAGTCCCTTCCATCCTTGTGGAAGAACCTGAAGTTGAGATGAATTGGCAAATAATTTGCGGTATCTTGCCAGAACTGAGTGGGCTATTTGCCACTCATCAATTTTTTCAGCGCCTCAGCCTCCATAAGCTTCAAAAAATAATCCAGGAAGTCCCGGCTGCCATCGGGAGGCGTGTCCCTGTAAGTACTCATGGCAAGAAACGCCATCTCATCGGTGGTGTCTTCCCCCAAAAAGACAGTCCTAGGTGGCGAGAACGGGTTGTTGGGATTCTTGGAAGAATTGTCAAAAATGGCTTCCACATGGATGGTCGAGCCCTTTTCCATGGTGACGGGCTCCTTGAGGAAGTAGCGGGACTGCCAATTGAAATCCCAGTTTTTGAGCTCAAGGATCAGCTTCCGTTCGGTTGAATCCTTGGGCTGGTGCCAAACCCGAAATTCCTTGCCCAGCATGTGCATGTGCACGCCGACCAGCCAGAGTTGGCAATCCGACGGGATCACCTTGGACCCAGCGGAACGAAATTTCTCCGCCCCCTTGGGAATCATTCGGAAGGAGGTATCGGCCAAAAAAGGGATGACATATTTTTTTGGTTTTTCCTTGTCAAACCAAACAGCCAGACGGGAACCCTCGTCTACCTCGGGCTTGCCCGTGCGATGGTAGTGGATCTGCATCAGGATGGACGCGTCGGGCGGGATAAGACTCCTCGCCCCCGACGGGTTCTCCAGGGTTCCGGCCCCCGGAACCCATGCGTTCAAGAGGGCACCCGCATTATTCCGGTTCTTTTGGACCGCCCCTGGATTGGGTACAAAACCAAGCCCCATGCCTGACTCGTAGCCCGGACCGTAGTCCTCATCCCCCTTGCCGAAGGGCTTGGATTTACCCAGGCGCTTCTGGGCATCCAGCACCATGCCTGTGCCATCGTAGAAAGCCAAGCTATGATGCACGACCTTCTTGTTGCCGGGAATGAACTGGGTCTTCCGGACATACTTTTCCTCCTGGTTGCCCAGAGGAAAAACCACCGTGCGGTAGTGATCCTCACCCCTGGCGGCCAAATGGAAGGCCTCTGGCAATTTCAAAACCAGGTCGGGCGGGTTGGCGTCATCCCATTCCTGCCCAGACCTGAAGACGAGTGGTACGGGAGCATCCTTTGAATCCCCTTTGGGGCAGCCCTCATCGACCCATTTGGTAATGGTGGCGATCTCCTCGGGTTTTAGGCTGGGGTCATTTCGCAGTGGAACTCCACCCGTGATATGCCAAGGGGGCATCCGCCTGGAACCGACGAATTCCTTGATGTCATCAGCCCAGTTGACAGCATCCTCGAAGGTCAGCAGGGAGAAGGGAGCCACATCATCAGGATGGTGGCAGCGCTGACAATGCTTCTGCAGCAGTGGCTCCACATGCTTGTGGAAAGTGACGACCCCAGTGTCCAAAACCGGCTTGCTGGCGCGCGCGATGGGGCAACCGACAGCCCGGGTGTTAGCCGGGTCCACGGGGCGACCGGACAGCACCTGGTTAAGGCTGCCTTCCAAGTACTTCATGGTCGGAGCCGCAAGGCGGGTTGTCCGGTCGGTGTACTGGTCATTGATCGCGCCGATGTAGCGGATAACCATCTGTTTGTCGATCACGAATGCTTGCGGGGTAGTTGTGGCGCGAAAATGGTTGGCGATGACTAGATTCGGGTCATGAAAAAGCTCAAATTGGATCCGATATTCCTTTTTTTGCTGACAAGTTCATCCAGAGTCACACCACCGCACACCACCCCTGCGATCGCAACATCCAGGCCGGTGTACCGGGCGGTCAAATCGTTCAAAACCGGTATCATGCGGTTGGAGATAGGACAGCGGAAATCCAGAAAAACCAACACCAGGGCCTTGTGTCCGGCCTTGTTCACCATGTATCTCTTGGTGCCCTCGATATTAGCCACCTCGATCGGCTTGATCTCCTTGTTCAATTTCAATAGAAGGGCGACTTCATCCTCGGTGGATTCCGGTTGCGGCGGCTGCTGCCAAACCACGGCCCGGCTCAGTGTCGGCAACGAAAATAGGATCATTAACAAAAAGCACATTCTGGTACAGATCATGTTCACATCCTTTGGGCCGCACGCATCCACCGTCGTTCCTGCAAGATTGCCAGGCGCCGGGAAATCAGCATACCACTTTAACGGATTTTTTCACTATTGCTGATTATTGCTTGGCCAAACCGTTGACAGCGGCTGACTGAATTTGAGATCATTATCAATCGTGTTTCCATTCCTCATTGATGAACTTAGGCGCATTGATAATTTCAATGCTCTGGCTCCGCCTTTTTTCCCCAACAATTTGGCATTATGCAAAGAAAACGCTGCCTATTGCTGTTTTTGGCCACCATTTTTTTAGCCAACTGCAACCTGACACTGGGAGAACCCGTTGGCCCTAGCCCGGATTCTCCTTGGGAACTTTCCGTTTACCAGCCGGATGGCAAGCCGGTTCGTCTGGGAAACTTTGCGACCGGTAAACGGCTAACCGTCTTGCTCATTCTGGGGGCCGACTGCCCGTTGTCTCAAAAAGCGGTAACCGAGGTGGCAAACGATTTGGCGAAGTCGGGAGCGTCGGAAAGGGTGGGCCTGTTGGGATTACTGGTGGGAAGGGACGATGCCCAAGACATTGAAAGGCTCCGGCAAGAGTTCAAGGTGGCCTTTCCGCTATTTTTGGACCGGCGCAACACGGTGGCGAGCAAACTAGGTGTGAAGGTGGTGCCCACGGCGGTGCTCTTGGACGAACAGGGGGCTGTTTTGTATCTGGGTCGCATCAACGACAGGGTGGAGCAGTTGGGGAAACGGTCCAAGGTCCGTCGTCATGATCTGCGCGAGGCTGTCACGGACGCGCTGGAAGGGAAGCCGGTGCGGGTGGCCAGAACTGAGGCTGTTGGCTGCCCTGTTGAGACACGCCAGGCAACCCCCGGGGCCAAGGGTACGGTGGAATACTACCGCGACATTCAGCCAATCTTGTACAAGAACTGCGTGGTGTGCCACCAGGTCAAGGGTGTCGCGCCGTTCGCCTTGGTCGATTACGAAGACGCGACCCTATGGGCGGAAACAGCCATCGACCTGATTGAACGGAAGGTCATGCCGCCCGGTCAGGCTGAGTCGGACTTTCCCGTGGAGGATTCGCCATCCGTGGCGACACCCGCGGAAATCGATCGGATTCGCAGGTGGGTTTCGGAGGGAATGCCTCAGGGAACGCCTCCCACCAAACCTCTAGATTTGCCGCCATTCGATCCGGAGGGGGATAGCCTGGGCAAACCGGATCTGGTCCTGAGGCCTGAAGGGCCGATGACCCTCGGGGCGACCGGGGATGATCTGTACCGGTTCATGGTCTTCAAGTTGAACTTGAACCGGGACCTGAATCTCCGGGCATTGCGCTTTGTGCCAGGCAACCGGAAGGTGGTGCACCACACGCTTGTCTGGTACGCCGATTCGGCCGGGCAGGATCGGATTGCTGCCGACAAGGATCTTAAGAATGCCCTCATGACGCCCGACGACAAGGGGCCGGGATACGGCCAAACCGCCATGCTGGGAAAATACCTCAAGGTGGATGCCAATTCCGCAAAGGCCCAGTTTGAGCAGATTGGCGGCTATGCCCCCGGCCACGGTTGCTGGAATGCTCCCACGGGTTACGCGATCACCGTGCCAGCGAAAACGGATCTCCTTGTTCAATTTCATTACCACCGATCCGGTAAAGTGGAAACCGATTTCTCCTCCGTCGAGTTGTACTTTGCCAAGGGGGAAATCGACACCGCCCAAGACCTTCGAACCACCAACATCAACGACGAGCGGTTCTTGGTGATGCCCCCAAACCAGCGCAGGCGCACCCATTGCGCCTGGACTGTGGAGGATGACTGCCGTTTGGTGACTGTCGCCCCGCATGGCCACTTCTTGACGATGTCGCAGACGCTCACGCTGGAACAGAAGGATGGCACCCGGCAAAACCTGCTGCATTTTCCCAATTATGATTTCAACTGGCAGCGGTCGTACAACTTCCGCACCCCCATCCCGTTGGCCAAGGGAAGCAAGATCCATGTGTCGTCACTGATGGACAACACTAGCGCCAACCCAAACAATCCAAACAAGCCCCCCAAGGCCATGTTCATGGGGGAAAGCACCGGTGACGAGATGGTTTATCCATTCCTGACCATCATCCTTCCCAAAAAATCGAACTGGAATCTCCAGAAGGGCTTCGCCAGCCTCTATCGCACCGGCATTTTATCCCATGCCCTGAAAACGGAATTTGGCATGGTAAATCCCGCTGAAAAGGCAGATCCCGTGAACCCTGCCGAAGGAAAACGGCCATGAGCCAACCATCTGGTGATCCAGGCCAGAAAACCCGAACCCATTCCGCATTGCAGTCGGATGAATACCGGGATCCAGTAGGTCCTGTCCGCTTCGACCTCACAGCGGCTTTCGGGACCAAATCCGAAATTCTTATCGGCCGCAATCCGGCCGGCGACATCTGGCTGGACCATCCGGCGGTATCCAGGACGCATGCCTCCTTACGCCAGGGGCCCGATGGCAGCCTGGTGGTGCGGGACCTAAACAGCACCCATGGCATCACCCTGGACGGGAAACCGGTGCAGGGCGAGGCGATCTGGAAACCTGGGATGACACTGCACCTCGGTCCCCAGGCGCTTTGGCTTGTGGAAGGCAAGGGCTTGACGGTGACCAACCGGCAAGGGTCGCCAAACCTGGTGGCCCGGGGATTGACGGTGCGAGTTCCCGGCCGGGAAAAGTCGATCCTGGACGGGGTCTCGTTCAGTTTCAAACCTGGTCAGTTTATCTGTGTCCTGGGCCCGAGTGGTGCGGGCAAATCGACCCTAGTTCGGTGCATGCAGGGTTTACTTCCGGCCTGCGGGGGAAGCTTGCTCTTTGGTGGAAATCCAATCCTTTCCAACCCGGCGATATTGAATGGGCTGATCGGCTACACGCCCCAGCAAATGTCGCTCCACGAGACATTGACCGTGCGCCAGGTGGTGCAGTTCGCGGCGGAATTGAGGCTGCCCACAGACACCAGTGCCGGGGAGATCGTTACCCATGTGAACGGCGCTCTGGCCGCCATGGGGGTGGATCATCTTTGCGAGCAAAAAATCGCCTCACTTTCGGGAGGGGAACGCAAGCGGGTTGAACTCGCCTCGGAACTGGTGGTTGATCCGGCGATTCTGCTGGTGGACGAGGCGACTAGCAGCCTGGATCCGGCCTCGGAAGCCAGGGTCATGGAGGTGCTGGCCCGGACCGCCCGGCAAGGCAAGCTGGTGCTGTGTGTCACCCACCACCTCGACAATATCTCCAAGGCGGACACCCTGCTGATATTGGGTGAAGGCAAGGTGGTTTACCTCGGGCCACCGGGTGGGGCCTGCAGCCATTTCGGCGTGGAGCATTTATCTGACGCTTTCGTGCGTCTGGAGGACGAAGGGGCGGACCAGTGGAGACAGCCAGAGGCCGAAACCACACCCCTTCTTGGGGCCAGCAGGGAAATGATACAGCCCAATGGCCCTGGGTATCCCCGGCGTAGCATCCTGTCCCGCATACTGGAAACCGCGCGGCAAACCGGCATCCTGACACGGAGGGAGTCAGCTTCCGCCCGAAGCGATTTACGGTATCTGTTTATTATCACACTCATGCCAACCCTTTTCGCGCTTATTGTCGCGGCCGGTCACTGGGCATCCAATTTCTCAAATACCATCCTTCTTACCCGCAATCTCAACGCCGAGGAGAAGAGTGCATTCGCCTCATTCTGGCCAGTCATCCACGAGGCTGCGCAAGGGAAAGTCGATCCAGACGACACCCTAACCCTGCAGGCGCAGATGGCCTACCTGCTGGAAAACAAACCCGCCATGCGCAAAAACTTGGCCAGCGAAGACCTAGACCGTATTGTCCGCGGCGCCATCGAAGGGACCGAAACGATTTTTCCAGACAAATTCATCAAGAACCACCTCACCACCCTCAAGTACCTATCGGTTCAGATGATGGGCCTTTCCTTCATGGGCATGCTGCTGGGACTCACACTAATGGTGCGGGACAGCGACATATTTCCCCGGGAAAGGTCAGTTGGTTTGTCTCCCCTCGCCTACCTTCTGTCCAAGGTCTCGGTTCTTTTGTTGGCCACGGGTTTCCAGACTCTTGTCTTCGACGGAATCCTCGAGGTATTTTTCCAGATCAGACAGGGGGCCAACGGGCTGGAGCCAGTCCCGGCGGAGTATCGGATAGGGTTTGGGCCGATGCTGTTGGTCCATTGGGTGGCCACCCTCGGTTGCGCGTGCCTGGGTGTGGTTTTGGGGGCCGTCACCCGTAGGCCCGACCGCGCGATTATCCTGCTGGGCGCGATGATGTTGCCCCAACTGATACTAGGCAGCGCACTCGGCTTAGCTGCCGCGACGCTCCCCAAAGCTGTCGCCTTTGTGACATCGCCCACCTACTGGGGGCTTCGCGCCAGTCAGATCACGCCCATGGAAGGGGGAAAAGTGATCATCCCTGTCCAGTTGCAGGTTTTTGGAGACAGTTTCATCCAGTCGGTGCCATTGGCGCTGGCAGGGATGGCGGTGCAAATCCTGCTTTACTTGGTGCTGGCCTGGTGGTTGCTGCGCGCCAGACCAGTCAAGGCAGGCTGAAGTGTTCCAGGAGCATGTCCCCCATGAGCAAGATCCCCGAATCCGAAACGCCCAATTGTCCTGGGGGCCCGATACAACCCGGACAACACGGGGGTAAGGGCGTCCGAAGGCATGATCTAGACGCGCTGCGTGCGATTGCGATGCTGATGGGCGTCTGCCTACATGCCATGGCGGCCTATTCCGGGATGGTGTGGGTGTTGATGGACAACCACCAGAACCAGGCGCTGGAAAAAACAATTAGCTTCATCCACGGTTTCCGGATGCAGCTATTTTTCCTGGTGAGCGGCTTTTTCACAGCGATGCTTTCGGCCCGTTACGGCGCCCTGGGAATGATTCGGAACCGGGCGGCCCGCATCTTGTTGCCATTACTGATCTGTCTGCCGACATTGATCCCCCTGATCAAGGTGGTGGATGTGCTGGCGGTGACTGCCAATGCCAGCCATCCACAGGATCCGCTTTTCTGGGAGATAGGTCAGGGAGACACGAAGAAAGTTACGGCCCTGCTGGACCAAGGACCGGAATCCCTTCTGGAGGAAAAAGAAAAGCGCGGGCGGAACACGCCGCTGGCCTGGGCGGTGACATGTGAATCGGAACCGATGACACGGTTGCTGGTTGAGCGAGGCGGCGACCCGATGGCTGTCACGCGTGCCGGAGAGAACCCGTTGACCTTGGCGGCCATGGTTGGGCGGCTGGACCTGCTGAAACTGCTTGTGGAAAAGGGGGGTGATCCCTTGCGGCCCACCGGCACCGGCAGCACGCCCTGGAGGGCCGCGCATCTCAGTCTCGCCGAGACACGGACCAGGTTGTGGATGGCCAGGGGGAAGGCACCCGAAGATATGGAAGCCTTGGAGCGGGGACGGGAGCAGGTGACCGCTTACCTGGATCAACAATATCGGACCCGCGGAATGGGCCCCGGCCCGATTGGACCAACCAACCCGCCGGAAACGGTGGCCCGGTTGCCGGGCTTTATGCAGTCCTATTTCGCGTGGCTCGCTTCCGACCGGATGGTGGTGGCCATCGGGGGTGCTGGAATCAATCTGGTCCAGGAAAGCCTGTTCGACCACTTGTGGTTTTTGTGGTTTTTGTGGTGGCTATGCCTTGCATATGCCGGGCTGTCATGGATCGGCGGGATCACAGGCCTTCGTGGGGCCGTGGAAAAAGTGGGGCTCTATCCGCGCCTGGCGGCGGCTTTTGGCCTGACCTGTTGCCTTGAAGCGTTCATGCGCTTGGATTACCACCCCAGAACGTTCACACTCATGGTGGGGCCGGACTATACCAGCGGGCTGATCCCCAAACCGCATGTTTTTTTTTACTACGCGGTCTTTTTCCTGTTCGGGAGCGGCTACTACCGGTTGCAAGACAAGGAATGCAGGTTGGGAAGAAATTGGCCGGTGGGGTTGCCGGTGGGGGCGCTGATCGTGTTTCCGCTCCTGTATGCCACGGCTGGTGAAAGAATTATCAACAGCATCCTGCAGGCTTTGTTCACCTGGCTGATGGTGGTGGGGGCGATCGGGCTGGCCCACCGGGTTTTCCGCGCGGAAAGCAAGTGGTTCCGCTATCTGGCCGATTCCTCTTACTGGATGTACTTGATGCATCTGCCGCTGGTAATACTTTTGCAGTGGCAGCTTTTCTACCTGCCGTTGCCGGCCTTGTTGAAGGCGACGCTGGTGCTGGGGGTGGCGGTGCCTGTGCTGCTTGGAAGTTATGAGTTGCTGGTGCGGCACACGGTGGTGGGACGGTTATTGAACGGGAAGAACCCGGTTCGCAATCAGGTTTCAAACCTGACTGACATGCCCCCCATTAAGCAGGAGCACGGATTGGTTTAAGCTTTACCCTTTCCGAGTCATGGTTGATGCATGAAGAAGCTGTTCTCAGGCGAGTAGATCTCAACAATTTTAACCAGCCCCCTCGGGATCTGTCGTTTTGGGCCTCAGGTCCAAGAAGGCAACCAGGAAGTGGTCTCCCGAATACCCTAACCGTGTGGCCAACCTTTGGCTATCCAGTTGATTTCCGGCAGAGCCGTATCCTCGATAAGGCGGGCAGGCTCAAGTGCAGGCGGCCCCGGCAATGGGGGTTTTTCAAGGCCGGCAGGTGAAGGCTTTAAATTACCCTATAGTGCTCCGAATAGGGTCTGGACGGTGGGCTATTTGCCACCTAACAATTTTTTAAGGGCTTCGGCCTCAATCAGTCTTTCAAGATAAAGGAGGAAATCGCTTCCACCCCGAGGAACATCTTTGCGGATAGTTCCGATTACGGCGAATGCCATTTCATCTGTGGTGTTTTCGCCCAAGAAAACTGTTTTTGGGGGCGAATTTGGATTATTCGGGTTTTTGGAAGAGTTGTCTAAAATAGCTTCCAGTTGCAGAGTTGAGCCCTTCTCCATGAAGATGGGTTCTTTCAAGGTATAGCGTGATTGCCAGTTGAAATCCCAATTTTTCAGCTCAAGAATTAGCTTGCGCTCTTTGGCGTCTTTGGGCTGATGCCAGACCCGTAACTCCTTGCCTAAACCGTGCATGTGGGGTGCAATAAGGTAGAGTTCACAATCATTTGAGATGACTTTGGTGCCTGTGGCTTTGAAGTTTTCGACGCCTTTGGGAATGAGGCGAAAAGTGGTGTCTAAAACATATCCGGATGAGTATGTTTTTGGTTTCTCCTTGTCAAACCAGATAGCCAAACGGCTATCGCTATCCAATTCAGGTTTGCCGGTGCGGTGATAGTGGATTCCCAGGAAGATTGAGGAATCTGGTGGAAGCACCTGTCGCGTGCCGGTTGGGAGTTCAATAGCCCCAGCGCCTGGTACCCAGCCACCCAAGCCGCCACCGGGATTATTTTGATTGCGGGTGACCGCTGATGGGTTGGGAATGAAGCCGAGTCCCATGCCGGACTCGTAACCTGGGCCATAATCCTCGTCCCCTGTACCAACGGGCTTCGATTTACCGAGGCGTTTTTGCGCATCCAAAACTAAACCTGTGCCATCGTAAAATGTCAGCGAATGATGGACAATTTTCTTGTTGCCAGGAATGAATTGAGATTTGCGGAGGTATTTTTCTTCGCTGTTACCCAAGGGAAAAACAATGTTGCGGTAGTGGTCTTCTCCTTTTGCGGCAAGGTGGAAGGTGGCTGGTATTTTCAAGACCAGGTCGGGGGGATTGGGGTCATCCCAAAGATCCCTGGATTTAAAGGTAACCGGTTTGGGCGCATCCTGAATATCGCCTTTGGGGCAGCCTTCTTCAACCCACTTGCAGATGGTCGCTATTTCTTCAGGTTTGAGGCTGATGTCGTTTTTCATGGGAACGCCGCCGGTTATTGGCCAAGGTGGCATTTTTTTAGAGCTGACAAATTCACGGATGTCATCGGCCCAACTGAAAGCCTCGTCAAAATTCATGAGGGAGAATGGGGCCACATCGTCAGGGTGGTGGCAGCGCTGGCAATGTTTCTGCAGGAGGGGTTCGACATGTTTGTGGAATGTGACCACGCCTGCTTGCAGGACTGGTTTTCGATCTCTTGTGATAGGACATCCCACCGTTTCGGTGGAGGATATTTCCACCCCGGTATCAGTCAATACCTGGTCGAGCGCTTTGGCAAGGTGGTGCGTTTTGGGCGCATTGAGGCGGGTGGTGCGGTTGGCGTATTGGTCATTGACCGATCCAAAATACCGCAGGTTCCCCTTGCCATCTATCAGGAAAACCTGAGGGGTGACCGTGGCGCGGAAATTGGATGCGATAGTGTGGTTTGGGTCATGGAATAGGCGGAAGTTGATCTTGAACGCCTTGCTTTTATTGGTGAGTTCTGAGCCTGTTACACCATCACAGACAACCCCAAAAAAATCGACCCCGAGACTGTTGTATTTGAGGGCCATCTCATTTAATTCGGGGACTGTGCGGTTGGAGATGGGGCAGCGGAAATCAAGGAAGGCAACAACCAAGGCCTTGCGTTTGCCGTTTTTGGTGAAAGAGGCAGTGAGTCCTTGGATGTCGGTCGCCTCAACCGGTTTCACCGGTTTGTTTAGCTTTAAAAGCAGGGCAACATGGTCATCGGCCGTTTCGGTGACAGTATCTTGGGCCCTGATGGTGGCAAGACCCAAGGGATTGAGAATCAAAAGGATTGCCAGTGCCCTTAAGAAACTTACAGTCGACAGTTGCGGTAGTTGGAAGAAGTGGTTTGCCATGGCACTGATAGAATTGCAGCCTTGGCACACCAATGCTGAGGAAACGCGAATCATTGAAATGCCACATAGTGTAATTTTTAGTGAAAACAAAATTAAAATCTATCATTAACAAGATAGCAGGATGCCTGCAAGCGTGGTTTTGCATTTGGAAGGCCGACAGGTGAATGTTATCTTTTTTGGTAGGTACCCAACGAGTTAGCCGCACCCCGTGGAACCGGATCCGATGTCGAAAACTGGAGTGAAGGTTGACAAGGCTGGTCGGTCGAGTGGAATTGATCATCTTCGGGCATGTATCACCGTAGTTGTTGTGGCTTTCCACGCCGCTCTGGGCTATGTAACATTTTTGATTCCTCCAGTCCGGGGAACTACCTGGAGTGTTCCAATTGCCCCGGTTGTGGATGAACGGCGCTGGGCGGGCTTTGATCTTTTTATCACCTTCAACAATACATTTTTCATGTCCCTGATGTTCTTTATCTCAGGGCTGTTTGTGGTGCCAAGTCTCGAACGGAAAGGGGCGGCGGCTTTCCTCAATGACAGGGCCTGGCGCCTGGGGGTACCTTTCCTGCTGGGCATTCTTTTCCTTTCACCCCTGGCCTATTATCCATCCTTCATCCTGACCGGTTCAGGCCAGGGTTATCCGGCTTTCTGGCGCGACATGGTCCTTATCGGGCCATGGCCACCCGGACCGTTGTGGTTTATCTCTATGCTTTTGGCCTTCAATCTGCTGGTGCCTCCCGCATGCAGGCTCTTTGAATGGGCCGGCTTCCGGGAAAATCCAACCGGCGGGTTTGGGACTAGAATTCGACGTGACCCTTCCTCTTTTTTTCTGGTGCTGATGGTACTGACCATTGTTGCCTACATGCCCAATTTTAGCCTTTATGGCCCTACTTACTGGGTAACCTGGGGGGCCATCGCCAACTTTCAGGCCAGCCGTGTGCTTTTGTACCTCGCATATTTCGGATTTGGAGTGTATTTCGGAGCGCGGGGGCTTTCATCTACCTTTCTTGGGGACAGTGTAAGGATTGGCAATCGCTGGTGGGCATGGGCCTTTCTGGCAGGCATCTCTTTTGTCTGGTATTTGGGTGCTTCAAAGGCCATGCTGGAACATTTTTCGCCACTTGATCCGTGGACCCGACCGGCCGGTTGGTTGTCGACAGGCATGAGCTTTGCGACCACATGTGCCACCATTTCCTACGCTTGTTTAGTAATTTTTTACCGTTTTAGAATCCCGTCCTCCCGGTTTTTGGACAGCCTGTGTGTCAACGCCTACGGAATATATCTGCTCCATTATCCATTTGTGATTTGGACACAATATAGCCTTATAGACTGGCCTTTGGATGCTTTGGCCAAGGTTGCAATTGTTTTTATTGTGGCATTATTGGGGAGTTGGGTGCTGGTTGCGTTTCTTCGGCGATTTGAAGTGATAGGTAAAGTCATATGAAGGCAGGAAAAGACCTGCAAGTTTGACGGTTGAATTGACGGGCTGGTCTTTGGCGGTTTTTTTGGTTTAGCCGTCGCTTCGTACGCTGGGTAGAGGCAATTCCTCGATTCGGGCCGGCTTTGGTTTGGGCAGTTCGTTTTCGGGGGCCAGCAGGAGAGTAGGTTCGATTGAACCGGCTTCCAGGTTCCAGCCACCGCCCAGGGCTTTGTAGGTGTCGATCAGTGCGCGCAATTGCTGCCCGCGGGCGTTGATTAATTGTTCAAGGGTTTGGGCCAAGGCCTGTTCGAGGTTGTAGACCCACAGGTAGTTGGTGGTGTTTTCGCGGTACTGCAGAACGCCCAGCTCCATAGCCCTTCTGGCGGCCACGGCCCCCTTGGCGAGATCGTCTACGATCTCACCATTTTTTAGATAGCGAATGATGCCGTCTTCCACTTCCCTTTGGGCTTCCAAGGCCTTATTTTCGAGGTTGGCGACGGCCTCGCCTAATTTTGCATCCTCGTAGTGGACCTTTGCCAGGAGCCTGCCATAATTGAGGACATTCCAGTGAAAGGATGGGCCTATAGAGCTTTCGAGAGAGCCGGTGCGGGCAAAATTACCCAAGGTGGTGTAATAAACCCCGACATTGCCATTCACGGAAAAGGCGGGAAGCAATTCCGAAGTGGCGACGCCTATACGAGCAGATTGAGCGGCAACTTGCCTTTCGGCTTGGCGGAGGTCGGGGCGGCGGCGAAGTAGTTCTTGGGGAATTCCGACCACCAGTTGGGGAGGAAGCTCCGGGAGGCCATTTTGGCCCAAGGCCTCGGTGATATTTGTGGGCGGGCGGCCAGTCAGCACGCAAATGCGATTCATAGCCAAACGGATTTGCAGTTCGTAGCCTCGTAATTTGGCAAGAGTGCCTTGATAGGCAGTCTCGCTGGTGCGAGTGTCGATTTCGGAAGTGGCACCTTGTTCAAATTTGATGCGGCTAAGTCGGACCAGTTCTCCCTCGAAAGCGACGAGCCTTCTTGCGAGGCCGGCTTGGCTTTGGGCAACACGGTAGTCGACATAGGCGGAGGCAACTTCGGCCTGAAGGATGACCAAGCCCTGATCTTTGGCGGCGACGGAGGCCTCCAATTCGGCGGCCTGGCTTTCGATGGCGCGCCTGTATTTTCCCCAGAAATCCATTTCCCAGGCTGCGGCAAAATTTGCCAAGCCCACATTGTACCAGGGCTGGTAACCGAGCACGCTGAGGGGGATAGGGCCGTTGTCTTCGAAATTGAAGACATGGCGGGAGAATGTACCGTTGATGGACTGGCTTTGGGGAAAGAGCCGGCCCTTGGTGTAGTCGAACTGGGAACGGGCAGCCAGGATTCGGGCCCCCAGCTCCCTGAGTGTCCAGTTGCCTTCACGCACCTGGGTTGTGAGGTCGTTGAGGACGGGATCTTGAAGCAATGTCCACCAAGCCCCCTCATCGACGGAGTTGGTGGAGAGTTGTGGCAATTCTTCGTCGAGCCATGCTGGTTCGACTTCGATTGCGGGTGCCTGATATTGGGGGCCAACCTTAAAACCCTTGTGAACCCAATCGCGCAAAGGTGTACAACCGCTGACCGCTCCAATTAGGGCGGCTGCAAACAGGCAGCGTTTCCATCTCGAACGCATGTGAATCCACTTTGGGTGGGTTGTAGGCAAGAATTCTGTAATTATCATCGGCTGGTAAAATTGGCAACTTTGGCAAAACCGAGATATCTTGCCCAATTTAACAATCTAATGGGAAGTGATTGGGGTTCTTTCTAAACGGCTGAGGCACAGATAGACGGCCGGGGTGAGGTAGAGGGTGATCAATTGGGAAAAGATCAGCCCTCCGACGACGACCAACCCGATGGGCTGGCGACTTTCCGCCCCGGCTCCCCATCCCAAAGCGATGGGGAGTGCACCAACGATTGCGGCCACAGTGGTCATCATGATTGGCCTTAGCCGGGTGGCGCAGGCTTTTTCGATAGCCTGTTTGGCCGGAAGGCCGGCCCTGCGCTCCTCGATAGCGAAATCGATGACCATGATGGCGTTTTTCTTGACAATTCCTAGCAGAAGCAGGAGGCCTAGAAAGCCGTATAGGTCGAGTTCCATGCCGAAATATCGGAGCACCAGCAGGCCACCGAGGCAGGCCGAAGGCAAACCTGAGATCACCGTGACCGGGTGGACAAAGCTCTCATAAAGGATGCCCAGTATGAGGTAAATGACCAGCAGTGCAAACAGCAGCAGGGGCGGAAAGCCCTTGGCAGCCTGTGAATATTCGATGGCCACGCCGTCCATGGCGCCCTTGACCCCCAAGGCGGGGTCAAGTGTTGAGGCGGCTAGTCGCTGGATTTCGGCGATGGCTTCCTCGTTGGGGACTCCGGGAGCGGGATCAAAGGAAAAGGTGCGCGATAGAAACCGGTTGGTGTGGTAAATGCAGGTGGGCATGCGCACCGATTCAATGGATGTAATCTGGCTAAGGTTGATCAGTTGGCCTTTCCTTGAAGGCACTTGCAAAAATCCTATTTGGGAGATGTTTTTTTGGAACTCGGGATTTACCTGGACAATGAGTTTGTATGAGCCGTTGCGGTCAAAGACAGTGTCGAAGCTGTTTTCGGCGTAGGCGTTTTGCAGGGTTTGGTTCACTGATGCCGGGTCGATTCCCAACAAACCACACATGCGGCCATCGATCAGCACCCTGACGCCTTGGGTACCCAGGTCGAGATTTCCGGGAATATTGCTGAATTTTTTTGATTTGCGCATCGCCTGAACCAATTTTTGGGCGCTGGGAATCAATTCAACCCCGCCGAGAGCCTGCAGGGTGAATTGGAGGGAGGCGGGGTTGAGTTCTGTAGCCAAGGGAATAGAAGGGGGCTGCACGACTTTTGCCATCATTTCCGGGTCTGTGTTTAGGATGAGCATTAGGCGGTCGCGGACATTTTGAATGGGGCCTCGTTCCTTTTTGGGCCGCAGTTGCAGCAGGATGCATCCGAAGTCGACCGAATTGTTGTATTCATTGATTCCTAACATGGTTGCCTGTCGCTCAACCGCCGGATCCTTTTGCAGCAAAGCCTCCATTCTTTGGTGGGCTTCGGCCATTCGGAGTGAGGAGGTTCCGGCTTGTACACGGGTGAGCACAATGAGCCTGTTTTCATCATCAGCGGGAACAAAGCCCTTGGGAATGTTGTTGAACTCGACGAGGGTCCAATAAACAGTGATGGCGCCTAGCAGCATGAATACCCACGGTGCTGCAATGACTGGTTTGAGGGTGAAAAGATAAATGCGGGTGAGCAGGCTGATTTTTGGTTTTTCAAGGTCATGATTTCGGGTTGGCCGAAGCAGTAAGGCGCAAACCATGGGGGTGAAGAACAGCGCGATGACGCCTGAGAGAAGAATGGCGAACGACAGGGTGATGGCGAACTCGTGGAATAGCCTGCCAACCACTCCCCCCATCAGCAGTACGGGTAGGAAAACTGCAACCAGGGACAGTGTCATCGACAGGATGGTGAAGCTGATCTGGCGTGCTCCGGTGATGGCAGCTTGGAGCGGGGCCATACCTTGTTCGACGAGGCGGTGGGAGTTTTCGAGAACCACCACGGCATCGTCGACCACAAAACTGACGGCCAGTGTGAGGGCCAATAGCGAGAAGTTGTCGAGCGTGAATGACATCAGCCACATGAAGCCGAGGGTTCCAGCCAAGCTGGCGGGAACTACCAAACTTGTCACCAGTGTGGAACGGATGTCACCGAGAAAAACGACGGTCACCAGGACCACCAATCCGATAGCCACCAGGAGCGTGATCTGGAGATCCTTAATGGATTCGCCCACTGGTTCGGATGCATCGGCCAGCACCTCGAGGGTGGTTTCGCCTGGCAAGGCTTCTTGCAAAAAAGGAAGCAAATCGCGCACGGACCGTACCACTTTGAGGGAGTTGGCATTAGGGGAGTGCCGCACGGCCACCACGATTCCTGGTGCCTGGTTGATGGTGCTTTTGGATGTGGTTGAGAAGCTACCCTCTTTTACCTCTCCTATATCAGACAAAAGCAGCAGCCCATCATCGCGCGAGCGCAGTGGCACCGCTTTTAACTCGTCGACACCTTTCAGCATGCTGAGATGTTCGAGTTGCACGGACCGGACTGGGCCGTCGAGGCTGCCGGCGGGAAGATTTGAGTTTGCCGCCTTGAGGCGGCTTTGCATAATTAAGGGGCCCATGTGGTGACCGTTCAACAAAACCGGGCTGTAGAGAAGTCGCAGAGCCTTGTCGGAGCTGCCCATGACCGAAATTTTGGCCACGCCTGGAATGGTTCCCAACCGAGGGCTGATGGTTCGTTGGGCCAGATCGTTCAACTCCCAGAGTGGCATGGTATTGGAGCGCAGGCTCAACAGCAGGACAGGTTGGTCGGCCGGGTTGAATTTAGCCAGCACAGGGGGGTTTTCCAATCCAGGGGACAAAGCTGATTTAGCCTCGTCCATAGCGGCTTGGGCTTGGTTTGCGGCCTCATTCATGTCGCGGCCCAGCCGAAAACGCACCACGATGGTGGTGCTGTTTTGTGCACTGGTGGAGCGCATGGATTCAATTCCGGGGATGTTGGCGAGCTTTTCCTCGAGCGGGTTTGTGACGGCTCGCTCCATGTAGGTGGCAGAGGCACCCTCAGCATTGGCTGTCACCACCAGCGTGGGAAAATCGAGTTCGGGTATATTGTCTACCGGCAACTCGCTGTATCCCAAAATGCCGGCAACAACCAGGCTCAACATGAGCAGGGAAGAGCCGATTGGTCGGCGGATGAACCACTCAGTCATGACCCACTCCATCGGACAAGTTGGAGGACGCGCCGAGAGATGCTTTCCATGACCCGATAAAAGGGCGGGGTTAGCAACAGGGTGACCACCTGCGAGACCAGCAGGCCGCCCAGAAGGATTGCCCCAACAGGCTTGAGGACTGAAACGCCTGACCCTGTGCCCAAAAGCATGGGAACAGCCCCCGCAGCGGCAGCGATGGTGGTTAACTGAATTGGTCGCAGTCGTTCGATGGACGCTTCCAGGATGGCCTTCTTGGGATCAACCCCCTCGCGTTGTCTTTGCCGGGCAAAATCAACGAGCATGATGGCGTTTTTCTTCACAAGTCCCAGCAACATCAGCAGCCCGAGAAAACCATAGATGTCCATTTCGATATCGAAGAGCCAGAGGCCTGCCAAACCGCCCAACAGGGCTGATGGCAGGGTGGCGAGAACAGTGATTGGATGGGTGAGCGACTCGTAAAGAAAGCCAAGGGTTAGGTACATGATGACAAAGGACAGCAGTACCAGAGGGGTAGCCCGTGCCACGGAGGCACGAACTTCGCGGGCGATGCCTACCAATTCGGCATTTACGCCATGATTCGACAGGGTTGCCAGCATGGTCTCGAGGCTGCCGAGGATTTGGGAGGCATCGCCAGTGGCTGGCAGGTTGAAAGAAATGGAAGCTGCGGGGAGTCGGTTGTACCGGTTTGCCTGACGGGACATAACCACGGAGTTTAGGGTGGAAAATTCTCCAAGCGGCGTGGCCCCATGCTGTGGCGTGGTCGTCTGTTGTGGATTGACCATTCCATGTCCGAGGGAGACTAAATCCAGAGTATTTGGGTATTCCAGGCCGCTTTCGGTGAAGCCTACATGGATACTCCTTGTTGTTTGGCTAGTCCAGAGGTTGGCTGCAAAGGTGGGGCCGAATGCGGCGTGCAGCGCGGCGGCCGAATCGGTGGCGCTGAAGCCTGCCATTGCCAACAGTTGGCGGTTGGGGCGAATTTCGAGGGTGGGTCCGCCAGGTTCCAGGTCGGAATCGATGGCCAGAAAGTCACCACGCTGGGCCATCCAGTCTTGAATGGTTTTGACAGTCGACGGCAAGCTTTCGGCATTGGGAGAGGTGACCAGAACCTGGTAAAGGCTTTTGGTTTGTTTGGTGTTGAGGAAGAGGGAAGGAATGTTAAGAACCTTGCAATTGAGGCGCGATTTTGCCTCGAGCCTTTGGCGGATGTCTGAGGCAATTTCGGCAATGGCACGCCTTGGCAGGGGTTTAATCTTTAGCAGCAAGGTACCTTCGGTCGGGCTGGCATTTATCTCTCCTTGGCCCAGTGTGGTGAGGTGTTGTTCAACCTCGGGTATTTCGGCGAGTATGTCCCACACTTGGCGGTGAGCTGCGCGGATATTTTCCCATGAAGCTTGGGGTTCCGCTTGGGTGAAAAGAAGAAGGATGGATTTGTCTTCTTCGGGCAAGAAACCCTTGCGTACCTTGCCTGAGACAACCAAGGTGGCAACAAAGAAAATGACCAAGCCGGCCAAGCCGGCGGATGGATGGGCCACCATCCATGCCAAAAAACGCTGGTAACGGCTGTTGGTTGAGATTCGTGGTTTTTCGGTGTGCTGGTTAATGGCAACTTTGCCAACTGGAAGCCATAGGCTAAGGGCTGGTACCAGCAGCAGGCTGACCAAGCCCGAAAGGGTGATGCAGCCCATGATTGCGAGTGCGAATTCCCGAAACATCTTTCCCAGCATGTCGGGAATCAGCAAGATGGGCAAAAAAACCGCCAGCAGGGAGACAGTGATGGAAAGCATGGTGAAAGCCACCTCGGTAGCGCCATCGTGAGAGGCACGCACCGGGTCTTTGCCCATTTCACGGTGGCGGATGACATTTTCGAGGACCACCACGGCATCATCGACCACAAACCCGATGGCGAGGCTCAAGGCTAACAGGGTGAATGTGTTCAGGCTAAAGCCAGCCAGCCACATGAAGCCCGCCATTGCCACCAAGGTGACTGGCACCACCGAGCAGGCAATGATAGTTCCTTTCCAGTCGCGCAGGCCGATGCCAATGATCAGCATCACCAGAATCAGCGACAGGGCCAGGGTAATCATCATCTCATTGAGGGAGGAGCGGATGGGTTGGGAATTGTCGTGCACCAAGTGTAGGTGGGCACCTGCGGGCAAGGTAGCCTGGATTTGGCCAGCCATCTCCAGCACTTTGTTTGCCAGTTCCAAGGAGTTTGAACCTGTTTCACGAAAAACGGCGACGATGACGCAGGGATTGCCATTTCGCCAATGCCCTGATCTGAACTTGGAAGGTTCAGCAGTCACGGTGGCAACATCGGAAAGCCAGACCGGAGGCTTGGCTTTGAGGTCAAAGCTGTGGCCTGTTGGAATAGCGATCTGATCAGCCTGGATTTTTGTTCCTTCCGCGGGCCCTATTCCTTCGAGCATGATCGAGGTAACCGGCCCGCTGAGGTTGCCCACAGGATATTGGTTGGATTGGTTTTGTATGGCTTTCAGCACAGTAGCTGGGGAAATGCCACGCTGAGCCAATGCTAATGGGTCTCTCCGGACCACCCAAGAAAGTTTGCCACCTCCCTGTGCCTGAACTCGGGCTGCTCCTGAGATGCTGGTAAAACGATTTACCACCAAGCGCTGTGCCAATTCTTCGAGTTCTGCTTCTGGAGTGGAGGGCGATTCGAGAGCCAGGTAGATGAGTGGTGTGTCGGTTGGATTGAAGCGGGTATATTTTGGGGGTTCGATCATGGACTTTGGCAGGTCAGAGGCGGATGCCTGAATTGCCCGCCCCACTTCTCCTGATGCGGTTCCCATGTCGACACCGGTGCGGAACCGCAAGGTGATAGTAACCGATCCTGGGCCACAGGATGTGATGCAGTCGAGCAGACCGCTGAGGCCGCATAGCCTGGACTCCAGGGGAGGTGCGACGGATTGCGCCATCAGCTCTGGTGTGGCACCCGGGAAAGATGCCGTGACCATAAGGGTTGGGTACTCTACATCGGGCATGCGATTAGAGGGCAATTGTGACCAACCGAGTATGCCGAACAGGACCAGACAGACATGGCCCAGCAAGACCGCGACTGGCCTTTTGAGAATTGCCGTGAGAATGCTGGCATTCTTTTCAGTTGTCGCAGTCGACCCGGTCATGGGGCCCCCTGTCCATCCACCCTTCGGACGGTTATGCCGTCCATCAGGCGCACGGTCCCCTCGGTTACCACCAGTTCTCCCTCATTCAAGCCCTCATCGATCA
The DNA here is from genome assembly GCA_903912515.1 of uncultured Planctomycetaceae bacterium. Classification (GTDB taxonomy): domain Bacteria; phylum Planctomycetota; class Planctomycetia; order Gemmatales; family Gemmataceae; genus UBA6894. The sequence continues at coordinate 4,943 of CAIWHS010000531.1, read as the reverse complement.
ACGCCAAGTTGCGATCGACCCGTCGGACCTTTAGTTGGCGCAGTTTCACGGTGTTGTCTTTTGCCAAGACATAGACATGGGACCCTGCGGGGTTTAGGCCCAAAGCAGACAGAGGTATTGTCAGGGTGTTTTTTTCGATGGCGAGGAAGACAGTCACTTCGAAGAATTCACCGGGCCAGATGGAGGCATCCTGATTGGGGAACTCTGCTCGCATGGTGATAGTGCCTGTGCGGGAATCGACTTGATTATCGAGGAAGCTAATGGTTCCTAAGAATGGCTTTTCCTGAGCGTTTTTGCGCACTTCGACCTTGAAGGGCGTAGGTCCTTTTGCAGCAGCGCGGATTTGTGGTAGCAGGCGCTCTGGCAGGGCGAATTCGACAAAGGCCGGTTGCGACAGACTGATATTGATAACTGGGTGGCTGTCGAAACCACGGGTTAGGCTGCCGCCATCGGTTTCCAATTTTCCAGCAATGCCACTGATGGGCGCCAGAACTTTGCAATAGCCGAGATTGAGCCGGGCCACATCGCGCTTGGCGGTGTCACGGGCGACCATGGCGATGGCACTTTCGTGACTGGCTTTGGCTTTTTCAAAAATCTCTATTGGCGATGCGCCAGCTTTTGCCAGTTTTTCGCTACGGTTTTTTTCGAGGAGTGTCACTTTTTCCTGGGCGATAGATGCATCGAGGGACGCATTGGCCTCTTTCAGTTGGGCTTCAAAAGACTCGCTGTCGATTTCGAAGAGCAGTTGGCCCTGTTTAACCTCGCCACCTTCCTTGAAATGCACTTTCTTTATTAGACCGTCCACCCGGGCCCGCACCTCGACCATGACTGAGGGCTTGGCGGTACCCACGGTCTCCACCAGACGCGGCACATCGGCCCTTTGAACGGCAGCCGCCCGGACAGGAGGCAATGGAGGGGGTGGAACCTCGACCGCCTTTTGCTGGCGGCCACAACCGGCACAGGCCGAGTAAAACAAAACCGCAAGGAGCAAGAGATGGAAACTTTTCATGACGACTCTGGCTTGATGGAGTTATTCCTGAAGCTTCAATGGTATCCGCGCAAAGACCTCTTGCCGATGGTTTTTGTCAGATGAGTGCATAAAGCAGATTGTCATTAGGGCCAGTTAGCCAGCGGGAGGAGATTGTCCCTTTCGGCTGGTGATGGAGGATGTTCACACTAATACATAATATTAATGACCTTTTTATACTTCTTCAACCTCGCCGCTACCATCTTTATCCCCATCCTCCCCCTCATCCTCGTCATCTTCATCGTCCCCTTCGCCTAGGGGGCCGCCCCAGAAATAGAGGAGGTTGCGGCCGTATTTTCGGCGGCTCCATTCCTCGAGCTTGGGCAGATTGTCGAGCATGGGGCATTGCTCGGTTTGAAGGATAAGCGTGCTGCCCTCTGGCAGAGCCTGTTGAAGGGCTGCAAGCATCGCGAGCATGGCATCTGTCCGCCCGGTCAGGTCGGGGAAGGGCGGGCTGAGGAAAACGATCCATTCACCTGGTCTGGGTTGCCAGCTTTCGGCCCAGCGGTAAGCATCGAGTCGGCTGACAACGGCACGGTCGGCAATGCGGAAGAGCCGTAGGTGCTTTTCTAGGGCTTGGGCGAGTTTTGGATCCTTCTCGATGAACCAGCAGCGATCGGCGCGTCGGCTGAGGGCCTCCATGCCGATGACGCCTGTACCGGCAAAGACATCGACAAAGTGAACGCCAGTGAGATCGCCACCCAGAATGGAAAAAAGGGCCTCACGAGCTCGTTGTGGGGTTGGGCGGAGGCTAGGATTGACCTCGCACTCGACTTGGCGCCCACGCAATTCCCCGGCGATGATTCGCACAATATTTTTTTTGATCGCCATGACACCCTATTTGATTCGCTCCCAGGAGGTTCCAACTCTAGGGGCCATTGTACACAGGCCAGGCGGGGAGCGGGGGATTTGGCGAGCCTTTTGCCTGCTCCATTTGCAGGCGGAATCCAGGTTTTTTTGGGGGTAATCAGGAATACTCAAGAATTTGGTCCGTTCTCCCATGGCAAGGTGTGAAAGCAGAAAAGCGATTTTTTCATGGGGACGGGCTTAGGGAACCACTGCCGGGACCCACTCATCCGAGGTTTCAAGTGCCGCGTTTTTATGCCGCCAAGTGGTCAGGGACCCAAGGTTTTTTAGATTTTTGAAGCGCCGTCAACCCTTGGCCATGGCGGCCTGTTCCACAAGATCGCAGGCCAGTTGGAGAGAGGTCTGAGGGTTGATGCGTAGGGACAAGGTGTGGGCAGTGGCTTGAATATTTTTTTCGCCCAAAAGCCGGGTCATGATTTTTGCCAGTCTGTGGCGGGTGGCCCAGGGGGGGGTGATGAAATCGCCACAGCCGAGCCAGCGTACACGGTGGGCGTTGTCGGCTTGATCGTGGGCGAAAGGTATGACCAATTGGGGTATGCCCGCACTTAGGGACCGGGCGAGGGTACCGATGCCGCCATGGTGGGCAAGCATTGCCGCTTGGGGCAATAGTTTGCCCATGGGTGCCCAAGTGGCATGGAAGGCATGAGGGGGTAGGGGCTTGGGGACCTGTTGAGGGTCTTTGGAAAGGATTACCAAGCGGGCGCCAGAATCGGCTGAAGCTTGAACCATTCGCTCGAGGAGCCAACGGGCCTGGCGCATGGCGCTGCCAAAAGTGGCGACAATGGGGGGCGTGCCGGCCTCGACAAAGCGCCAGAGTTGTAGCAGGTTGTCGTCTGCCTGATCATCATCATGTTGCAAGAAACCGACATGGCGGGCTTGCGGTGGCAGTTGGGCCATTGGTCCGAACCATTCAGGGAAATTGAGGAGGACCCGATCTGGCGAGTTCCACCAGCCTTGGAGATAGCGTTTGATGGGTTGATTCCCTGATTCAGCCCGGAGGGGTTCAACGGCGCCGCCAATGAGCGGATCGGCGATGGAATCGACCAACCGGTAGGCCATTTTGGGGGCAAAACGGAGCAAGGTGTTGGGCAACCAACCTCCCGGAACGCGCGGGGGATTTTTGGGGCAGCGGAGAACAATGGGGGCGAGGTGGGTGGTGACCAGCGGGACGCCTGTTTCTTCTTGGGCGATGCGGGCCCCGAAACCTAGTGAAGAGGAGATCAAAACGCGATTGCCTGGCCCTTTGGCAAATTGTCGGGCCAAATCGCGCTGGTTTCGGACCATGTCCATGGCCTGAAAATCAGCCAGAATAGTGCGGGTTCCTTTTCTGGGGTGCCACAGGTTGGGGTTGAGGGTGATGCGATCGTAGTGCTCACGGGTGCCGAGGGGTTCGAAGGCCAGACCGGCGCGGAGCACTTGCTGCTCGAAAGTGGGGTTGGCGCATAGGCTGACCTGCCAGCCATTGGCGGCGAGCCCTTTCCCCAAAGCGATGAAGGGGAAAACATCGCCGGCGCTGCCAACACCGAATAGAAGGGCGTGTTTCATAGGGAAGTTTCCATCGAAGGGAATTGCCCAATCAGTCTATGGAAAAAAAGTGCTCCATTTTCGGGGCAATTGACTGCAACGGCGGTAGGGGCCGTGCTACCCTATTGCTAATCTTGGCCGTAAACGGTCTCTACCCGGGAAAAAACGACTGCTGGGAGTTCGAAGCATGATTGCAAGAGTTGATCGGGCGTGGAAGCAGTTGGCGTTTGTGGCGGCTTTGGTGGCGGGTGGCAACCGGTTGGCGATGGCGCAAGTGGCGTTACCCGCAGTAACTGAACCGGCAAAGGTGCAGGCTGAGCAAGTGAGGGCGAATTACACCAAGTATGAATACCAGATACCGATGCGGGATGGCCTGAAGCTGTTCACCGCGGTTTATGTGCCCAAGGATGATTCGAAGGCATACCCGCTTTTGCTGAACCGCACGCCTTACAGTGTTGGGCCCTATGGTGTGGACAATTTTCGTGAGAAGCTGGGGCCTTCTGAGCATTTCCAGAAATCGGGTTACATTTTCGTATACCAGGATGTACGCGGGCGTTGGATGTCGGATGGGGAATTTTTGAATGTGCGGCCCCACAAGCCGAACAAGGGCCCGAAGGATTTTGATGAAAGTACCGACACTTTCGACACCATTGAATATTTGTTGAAAACCGTGAAAGGCCACAATGGCCGTGTGGGGCAGAGTGGTATTTCTTACCCTGGGTTCAATACCGCCGCGGGGATGATTGATGCGCACCCGGCGCTCAAGGCGTGCAGCCCTCAAGCTCCTGTGATTGATTGGTTTATTGGTGATGACTTCCACCACAACGGTTGCCTGTTTTTAGCTCATGCCTTCAACTTCATGTCGGGCTTTGGCAAGGAGAGAGTACGGCCTTCGAAAACATTCGGGCGGATTCCGTTTGATCATTTGACACCCGATGGGTATCAATTCTTTTTGGACATGGGGCCGCTTGCCAACGCTGACAAGAAGTATTTGAAGGGGAGCATCTCGTTTTGGAATGAGATGATGCGGCATGGGACCTACGACGAATTTTGGCAGAAGATGAATCTTGCGCCGCACCTGAAGAACATCAAGCCGGCGGTGCTGAATGTGGGCGGTTTTTTTGACGCTGAAAACCTGTATGGTCCGCTTTCTTGCTACCGATCAACCGAGAGGCTAAGCCCGGGTGGCAGCAACCGTTTGGTGATGGGGCCTTGGGATCATGGCGGTTGGTCGCGTGGGGCCGGCGATGGGTTGGGCAACGCCCGATTTGGTGGCAAAACGGCGGAATATTTTCGCGAAAAGATTGAGTTTCCGTTCTTTGAGTTTCACTTGAAGGGCAAAGGGGAAGACGGGCTTTCTGAGGCGACAGTGTTTGAAACGGGGACGAATGTGTGGCGGCGTTATGATGCCTGGCCACCCAAGGATACCCGCGAGCAAAAGCTGTTTTTGCGAGAGAAGGGCGGCTTGGGATTTGAGGGGGCTGATAAGGCTGGCTCTGACAGCTATGTGTCCGACCCTGCCAAG
>CAIWHS010000530.1 GCA_903912515.1 uncultured Planctomycetaceae bacterium | reverse complement strand
TGGTGAAACGGCAATTCGCAAAGCCCGGCTGGGTGGAACTGCTGGTGGAAGAGGCTAATCAAGCCCTCCGGGCGTTGGCATCCACTCCTCCACCGGACACCCAGAAGCTGTCCAAGCAAATTACCCAAAAGGAAAAGGCCTGCGACCGGGTCTTGGGAATGATTGAAGGCTATGAGGGGGAGGATGCTTCCAAACTTCAAGAGCGACATTACGCCCTCACTCAGGACCTGAATGCCCTCAAGGCGGAACTGACCCGGCTCAACGCCGGGAGCCTAGCCCCGCCGCCGGGTGAGATCAGCCTGGAGGAGGTGAAGGCGATACTGGCCGACCTGCCCGGGCTACTGCGGGCGGCCACACCCGAGACCGCCCCCTACCTGGCAGAACTGTTCCAAAACCTGCAAATGTTCTGCGCCAAAGAAGTGGAGCGAGGCGCTTGGCGCGCAACCTTCAGCTTCAATGCCACGGCGTTGATGGTCTACCTGTCACGCCGTGGACATTGTCCAAGTGCGCCGCTTTGGGAGTACCTGAAACAGCGTGATTGGACAATCGGCGACACCCCGGCCCAGCAGCTCATTCATTTCAGCGAGACTATGGCGGAGCAGCGGGAGGAGGCGCGAGAACTGCACGCACAAGGTATACCCATGACAGAACTTGCAAAAAAATACGGTGTCACTTGGGAGCGGGTGAAAGGGTGGTTGTTGGAGGGGTACACCGAGTATCGACGGTTGAGGTATGGAAGGAAAAGGAAAAGAATTGCTGGTTAAAACCATCTCCTAAAAAAGCAAGTGGTGCTTTGATTCAACAGAATCAAAGCACCACGTTACTATTTGAAAGAATTTGGAGCCTGAAGATTGTACTCCCTTAGATCCGCTCCAAACGGAGGTCATCCAAAGCGATGTGGCCACCCAAGTAACCTGATGCCTTGTTCAAGATCTCAATCTTTAGAGTCTTGGCGGATCCTGCGCTCCAGTCAACCGTTACCTGCTCCCATTTTCCTGTTGATCCGGGCGATTGGAGATTTCGCATCGAAACTCCATTCAACCGGATATCCAAGGTTCCCGGATTGGTTGCGAGCCAACTGGAAACCCATAGAGAAAATCGGTAGTTGCCGTTCGGGGTGACATCAACGGTCTGCGACCAAGCTACCTGTCCGTTAGTCGGGCTGCCGCTCAAGACCATCATCATTCCCTTACCAGTTGTGTGATCCCCGTATGAGGCCCACCCGCTGTTTCCCATGCTTGCCTTCACCGGATCGGTGACGATGTCATAGGTTTGGGCATAGTTCACCGCGCCCTTGCTGTAGCGATACTGGCTGGTGAAGCCGGTGTTGCCTTGTTCGAAGTCTCCATTTTGCAAAAGATTCTTCGAAGTGGCGACACCCGAAACCATCAGGACCAGATTCTGGGTCGCAACAACTCCCACCAGGTTGGTGGCCCGAATTTTCAAGGTATATGTCCCCTCGGTGCCATTATTGGGTGTGCCGCTTACAAGGCCCGTTGAATCCATGGACAATCCCGCAGGCAACTTGCCGGACACTAGACTTACAACCGGTTTGGGGAAACCAGTAGTTTCAACCTGGAATTTTCCATTCTGACCCACCTGGAAATTGGCAGTTGCTCCGCTGATGATCCTTGACGCTTGATTCACTGTAACCGTAAGAGTTTGCCTTGCAGGAGCACCGATACCGTTGACAGCCTGCAAAACAACCGTGTAAACCCCTCCGGTACCTTCTTCAGGAACACCCGAAAGCTTGCCTTTGGAATCTATGGTCAAGCCTTTTGGTAAGGCGCCTTCAGCCAAGGTCAAAGTGGGCTCGGGCGAACCGGTTGTCTTGACCTGGAATACACCATTCTTGCCGGCTGTGAATGTCGCCTGCGAAGCGCTGGTGATCGCCGGAGCCTGACCCACCAACAAGGTGAATTCCTGGGTGGCATTAATACCTGAACCGTTGGCAGCCTTCAGGACAAACTTGTAGGTACCATTGGTACCAGCCGATGGGGTTCCCGAAAGTTTACCATCAGTGCCCAGGGTCACCCCCCTTGGCAATTTTCCGCTGGCAAGTGTGATTTGAGCAGCAGGATAACCCGTGGTGGTCACCTGGAAGGCATTTGCCTTGCCAAGCTCGAAAGTTGCCTTGTCGACACTGCTGATGGTTGGGGATTCCGTAACCATCAGAGTTAAATCCTGGTTCGTATCTCCCAAGGAGTTGGATGCCTTAAGGGAGATTTTGTACAAACCTCCTGTCCCACCAGCCGGTTTTCCTGAGATCAGGCCATTTGTTGAATCAAAGCTCAATCCACCGGGTAATGCTCCAGAAACTAATGTCGCAGTCGCTGCCGGAAAAGCCTGCACCAACACCTGAAATTTTCCATCAATCCCAGCCCTGAAAGTCGCAGACGGACCCGAGAGGAATACCGGAGCCTGCTGCACAACCAGGGTGAATGATTGCACTGCATCAACACCTATCCCGTTGGAAGCCTTTAATTTGAGGGTATAGGTGCCACCGGTTCCAGCGTTGGGTGTGCCGGACAACAGCCCGGAGGAGTTCAAAGTCATTCCAGCAGGTAGTTTTCCTTCGGCCAAAGATATGGTCGGAGAAGGAGAACCGGCCGCAGTCACTTGGAAGGATCCTTGTTTCCCCGCAACAAATGTGGCGTTGTCGACGCTGGTAAAAGCAGGTGCTGAAGATTTTGACAGAGTTAGGCTGATATCATCCAGCGCAAAGTCGCTGCCAATGTCGGCCCTGCCTGTTTCAATGATCCTGATCACCACCTGGCTGGAAGAACCCGAGTTCCAGACGGTCTTGAACTGGGCCCAAGGTCCAACCGAGGAGGGTGCGACTGGCACTCCAACCGATACCCCATTGAACTGAACATCCAGCTTGGCAGGATTACCCGCGTACCAACTCGAAATCCACATCGAAAAGTCATAACTCTTTCCAGAGATCACATCCACTGTCTGGGTCCAGACCACCTTATTCGGGCTTACGGCTCCATTGGCAGCCATCATCAACCCCTTACCGCTGGTATGGTCGGTGTAAGAGGGTGGGTTGATGTCGCGCGGGCGCCCCTGAGCAGGGTTGTTGAGAACATCGTACCACTGTGCTCCTCCAATATCACCTTTCGAGAAGAGATAGTCGGTGGTGAAACCGACATTTCCTAATTCGAAATCTCCGTTAAATACCAGGTTCGAGTCTTCTGAACCGATGCCATACACCCGGGTCACAGCCCCCGCCTCATTCGAGACACGAACTGTAAAGGAACCCAGTCCCTTTCCAGTCGGTGTGCCGGAAAGCATCCCGGTCCGCGAATCAAGGGAAAGCCCTTCCGGCAAATTCCCGGAAATAACCTCGTAGGTGAGATCTAAACCGCGAGCATCCAATTTCTGGCTAAATGCTTTACCTGGAGTTATTTGGATCAAGTCAGGACTACCAGGCACGAAGTAGGGCCTGCTCACTAGGGCGGATTGAACCATCACCACCTCTCGGCCTGCTGGAGCCGATACAGCGTTTGGTCCGAAATTCCCCCAGGAAGCTAGGGTTCCATTCGTTCGCACGGCAACAAACCCAGCACCCGTTGCGTATACGTCGGTGAAACCATTGCCTGTTGGCGCGCCGGTGCCTCCCCAATCCGAATCACCCCAGCAAAGCAGGGTGCCATCTGATTTCAGGGCGACATAGGAACGGCTGTTGGAAACAAGGCGCACAACATCCTTTGCCGCTGGTGGGTTACCGGGCCATAAGGCCAAACTTCCGTCGGATTTGATCGCGGCAAAACCGATCGTGGCCGATACCACCTGACCAAAGCCCGTGCCACTCGGCGTTCCAACTCCACCCCAATTCCCATCACCCCAAGATACTAAGCTTCCATCAGCCCGTTTGGCTGTGAATGCAAATGGGTTAGAGACAATATCGACGAATCCTTTCCCCGAAGGTGCGCCGCTTCCGCCGACACCCGTATTTCCCCAAGCGACAACGCTGCCATCCTGCCTGAGCGCCGAGAAAGCTCCCTCTGTCGAATAAATTCGAACAAATCCATTTCCAGCGGGAGCTCCCTTGCCTCCATAGTTGGGATCCCCCCAAGAAGAAATCGTTCCATCTTGATTCAGTGCAGCAAAAGCGAGACCGCCTGACTGGATTTGGACAAAACCTGATTTGACAGGTGCACCAACTCCTCCCCAGCCTCCTGAACCCCAAGTGACAATAGTGCCATCCGTTTTCATCGCGGCGAAGGCAGCCCTTGTGGCAAAAATCGCCACATACCCATTGCCAGATGGGGCCCCTGTTCCGCCATAGCCTCCTTGGCCCCAGGCTGCGATCGATCCATCTTCACGCAGGGCTGCAAATGCCCTTTGGTTGGAGGAAATGGTCACAAATCCCTTGCCGGTAGGGGCACCTTGGCCACCACCATCCGCCTGACCCCAAGAGACGATGCTTCCATCTTTCCTTATGGCTGCGAAGGCAACTTCGGTTCCGAAGACTTCTGCGAAACCGGTGCCGGATGGAGCCCCAATGCCACCACTCCCAGGACTTCCCCAGGCAACGATCTCGCCTGTTTTGGTGATTGCGGCAAAAGCCCCTAGATTTGGGAATTGCACACTGGTTCCGGTGTAGCTGGAGGAACCAGACCCTAGCCGTTGGGTTGGCAATACGCCGGACCCAAGTACCCTAAGGCTATATTTCCTCGACACGCTCCCCGCATCATTGCTCGCCTGGATCGTGAACGAATACTGTCCCCCAACCAGTGGTTTTCCCGAGACCTTTCCAGATACCGGATTGAGAGTCAGACCGGCGGGAAGGGCACCCGCGCTGATTCTGTACGAAACACCCAGACCCCTTGCATCGAGGCTTTGGGAGAAATCCAATTTTGTGCTTGCGACGAAATCGGTGGCAGAACCAGCAGCAAAGTAGGGTGGAGCAACCATCACAGACTGGATGGCCATGAAGTTATTGCCGGTTGGTGCGCCGACTCCGCCATGGTCCTTGTTGCCCCAGGAAACAATCGTTCCATCATTTTTCAGGGCCGAGAAAGCTGTGCCTGAGGCATAGATATGGACAAAACCCGTCCCTGCTGGTGCGCCAACGCCGCCATGATCTTCGGCTCCCCAGGCCGCGATGGACCCATCGGCCCTGAGAGCTGCAAACGCGGCATTATTTGCAAAAACCTTCACAAAACCAGAGTCCTTGGGTGCCGCCAATCCTCTGACGCCACTCCAAGTAATCACTTTTCCATCAGATGTCAGTGCGGTGAATCCATCGATCGTGCTGTAGACATTGACATAATTATTGCCTGCGGGTGGGGATTTTCCCCCTGCACCCCAGGAGGCCAGCGACCCGTCCCGATGCAATGCCACAAAAGTGGCAGCATTGCCATAGACGGATACAAATCCGTCACGCGTTGGTGCTCCAGCACCTCCCCATCCGGCCTCTCCCCAGGAAACAACCCGGCCATCCTTGTTGAGGGCTGCAAACGCGTGACCTGTGGAGAAGATCTTCACATAGCCCTTGTCTGTGGGTGCGCCACTGCCGCCTCTGCCGGCATCGCCCCAGGAGATGATGCTCCCATCCTCTTTCAGTGCCGCGAAGGCCCAACGCGCGGCAACGATTTCCTGGTAACCGGGGCCGCCAACGCTGGTGACTCCCGCGGCACCCCAACCCCAGTAAACGATGGATCCATCCCGTTTAAGGGCGGCGAAAGCGTCACGGGTGGAGAAGATTCTGGCGTAATCATTACCGGGCAAGGCACCAATACCGCCCCGATTACCTACTCCCCAGGTCACCACGGTACCATCAGATTTCAGTGCCGCAAACGCTCCCGCGCTGGCGGATATACTCACAAAACCATTTCCAGTTGGAGCTCCAACTCCTCCTGGATTCGGGTCACCCCAGGCGGATATGGTCCCATCCTGGTGCAATGCCGCAAAGGCATACTGGTTCGATGCAATCTCCACGAAACCGCTGCGTGTTGGAGCATTGGCCCCACCCACATTCCCAGCACCCCAGACTGCAATACTTCCATCTGTCCGCAAGGCTGCAAAAGCGTAGGCATTAGGGAATTGCTGACCACTGCCCGAATGGATATTTTCGCCCGATCCGGTGCGCTGGAACGGAAGCAAGTTGGATCCACCCACCCGGAGAGCCAGATTGCAGATGGCACTGCCAGCGGAATTGCTGGCCTTGATCGCAACCTGATAGCTGCCAGGTACCAAAGGAGTGCCCTGCACTTGACCGGTTTCAGCATTTAAGGCCAGGCCAGCCGGCAATTCACCATTAGCCACAGAGTAGGTGATTCCGAGACCCTTGGCTGAACCGTTTGCACTGAAGGCTACTCCGGTGCT
>CAIWHS010000529.1 GCA_903912515.1 uncultured Planctomycetaceae bacterium | reverse complement strand
CACCATTATCATCACATGGGCAGGTTTCCAGCCGGCCCTAGCCAGACAATGGTGCAAATGCCCCCGATCAGCTGTGTAAATGCTTTTGCCCGTCAATTTGCGGCGCACAATAGCCGCAGCGGTGTCGAATATGGGCAAAAACAACAGGCAGACTGGCAGAGCCAAGGGCAATGGAGCATCGTCTCTGCGTTCCAAGTTCACTGCCATCATGGTGAGCAACAGCCCAACCGACATGCTGCCGCTGTCACCTAAATAGACGCTCGCAGGCGGACGGTTGTAGGTGAGGAACCCCATCAAGGCCCCGGCCAGCGCCACTGCCAGCAACAGAGTGAGGGTTTGCCCCGAAAGGTAGGCCAAAACTGCCAAGGTGACCGACCCAACCAACCCCACGCTGGTCAGCAGTCCATCCATTCCATCCAGCAAATTGGCGGCGTTGATGGCACCCAAAAACAAAAAGTAGCTAAAGGGTATTGCTAAAGGCCCCAGCGGTATGGGGCTGCTCATGAACTCGACATGGTCCACTCTCAACCCGCCAGGCAGCACCACTAGGGTGACTGCCATCATTTGCCCTATCAGTTTGTGGCGACCACGCAGGTCGAACCTGTCGTCGAGCACGCCCACCAGAACCAGCACGGCCACGCCGCCCAAAAGGGCAGCCATGCGGCCCAAGGGTGGCAAGCTGTTGGAACCGGTGGCCATCTGCCACCAAACCCAAAGGCTCAGGGTGAGCAATAGGCCCATGATGACCACCAACCCGCCCACACGCGGGATGGGATCTTTGTGGATTTTTCGGTGCCCATCTGGCTTGTCAACCAGACCTAAGGGAACCGCCCAACGACGCAACAAAGGAGTCATCACCAAAGCGGATGCCAAGGCGCAGAGGAACGGCCATGCCAGTTCCGCAAGGTTCAGCGTCGGAGTTTCCGCCAAGAAAAGCACAGGTTCGATGCCTCAGGATACTTTGGCCAGCATCGCGTCATCCAGCATTACAGACGCACCTTGACGCAAAAAGTTCACCACCACCACAAATCGCTTACCCGAAACGCTGGAGAGGATGGTGCCGCTCAGGCCCTTCAGGGGCCCATGCTTGATTTCCACCGCCATGCCCGGCGCCAGTTTATCCTCGGCCGTGACGGCAGCGCCGCAGGCTATCAGCTTGCGCACCTGCCGAATATCAGCATCAAACTGAACCTGGTCAGGTACCACCTGAAGCGACGCGGCATGCCGACAGGTCACACCCACATGGTGCTCTTCGTCGTCGGCATAGATAAATAGATAACCTGGAAAAATGGGCAAAAACGAAATGAACATCTTCCCACGAATGATATGCCTCTTTTGCGAGCAGGGCATAAAATAAGGGATGTCCCGCGAGCGTAAAAATCGCGCCAGCACCTTCTCTTGCCGTGGGCGAGTGTGCGCCAAACGCCACTTCCTGCCCCGTTCACTCACGAACAAATCGTGATCAAACAGGTTCTCCGGGTGAGTGGACGGCTCTTCCGGCAAAATCGGCATACCGTGCTAAACCCTCAGGGGGAACCAAAAGCTTTCAAGCCCTAAGGCTTTCAGCTCCCAGGAAACAATAATTCACAATCTTGGTTTTGGGACGGGATTGCGAGCTATTCAAACTGAGCTTTGGTTGGTTTTGGGTGAATTACCCCATTTGAACGTTGTTATACAAGGCGAGAAGTGAATGTTGATGAATTCTTACATTTCCCTCATAAAACTTGGAGTGCCGAAGAGAGGACTCGAACCTCCACTCCCTTGCGAGAACTAGCTCCTGAGGCTAGCGCGTCTGCCAATTCCGCCACTTCGGCAACTTCCTCAACAGTATCTGCGCATCTCTATTTCGTCAAGCAAACAGCCCCAATTCCCTGCCCCAAACCCCTGTCAAAGCGCAGCTTGTGCCGATTTGGGAACCTCGGCCAGGTCGCCTTCCACGGGCCTTGAATGCGGGTTCCAGGGCTTGCCGAAGGATGGGTTGGAGGCAAGCGCCCTAAAATCTCGCCACCAATTTGGCCCAGAAAGAGCCGGCAAGTTTTGGCCGCTACTGGTTTTGGGGGTGGGCAGTTCCTCGATCAATGCCCCCAAAAAAGTGCATTTGGCCCCCATTTCAACCCAAGCAAACCCCCCTGCCGACTGCAGGTTCAACGCCTGAACCATTTCGCCCCGCAGCATGCGCACGGGGGTTTCTGGGTCATTGCCGGGAACCCCGAAAACCCAGTGGGCGGCAAAGCGCCTGCACCAGCCACCCATACCCGGCCAGCGCGGCTCAGCCGCCGGCCCCAGAGCCAATGCAAACCGGCAGAAAAAGCCCCAAACTCCATGGAGGCCCAAGCCCAAAACGCCAAACGGTTTCTGCGGTCTTGGGGCCAACACCAGGTGGGCCAAATCAAGTTTTTCGGCCATTGCCTTCACAGTTTCAGCCGTGGGCAACAAGCCAGCCACCATCAAAACCCTGGGGCTATCAGCCTTAACAAGCGCCTGCGACAACCAAGGGCCAAGCGGCTCGCCTGGTTCCCTGGCCACCACGGTTAGCCCAGGCAGTGACGGGCTTTCAATCGTGTGCGGGTAAATGATCTGGGCAATACCCGGCTCGACGGGGAAATCGGCCACAAATTGGCCAAGTGTGGCCTCAGGTTCGCCCAGCGGCTCAGCGATCAGCAGCGTGAAGGGTTGGCCCTTCAGCTTGGGCAGGGGCTCGTACTGCGGCATCAAATCCCTCCGGTTGCAGGGGGGCCGAAGCGATGGCCCGCAACCTCACACAGACCAATGGCTTGTCAGGCCCATGAGCCGATTTCGACCTAGCCAGGGTTTCGAACCGCATGGCAGGGTCTACAAACCAGCCTTCCACCAATCTCTCAGGCTCAGTCACCACCACCACGCCTGCGTTTCCACGAGCAACTTCTTGAAGTGGAGCCCAAGTCACCTGCGTGGTGAAGTCCCTGCCCAAATGATACGCAAGTTGATGATCCTCAACCTGAAAGAATATCAAACGGTCTTCCGCTTGTAATTCCCCCTCGATCTCCTTGGCCAACTGACCCCGCCCCGATGCGGCAGGCTCCATGCCAATTCGCCACCCCCAACCCGCGCACCACAGCATCAGGCCCACACCAACAGCCACACCAGCCCAGCGCTTTTGCCAAAAACCAAACCCGGACTCTCTTAACAGCCCAAGGCCACACGCCAGCCATAACGCCAGGCCAGGCAAGATGGGTGCCAAATAATCAGCTCGTTTGAACCGGGCCATGCTGAGGAGCATCACCCCGCCTAGCACCCAAGCCAGCCCCAGTTGTCCCAAGCTTTGCACAGAGGGAACCGAAGCCTTGGCCGGCTTGCTCCACCAAGCCCAACCGGCTAGCGGAATCAGAAGGCTTGCAGGCAAGGCGCTTAGTGGAAGCTGCGCCCAATAAAACCAAAAGGGATGCTCCCGCAACCGGCTGCCACCCAAGCCACGGCCCACATGGTGCAAACCGAAGAACTCCACGCCAAATTGGCCATCGGTCACTTGGTCGGCATGCCAAAACCAAGGCAGCGCTATCAAACTACCCCCAGCCAATGCAAAACAACCCAGCAAGGTAGTTAGCCCATGATTTCGATCCCACGGGCCAAGAGCGAATCGGGTCATTAGCACCGCGCCAGGAAGCACCACCGCCATGGGCCCCTTCACCAACCAACCTATAGCGAAGCAGCAGGCAGCCAACAGGTACCAGATAAACTGCCGCCCCGGGCTGCGGGCCATTTCCAGGGCCAACAAACCCAAGGCTATTGCACAGCCCAAGGGGGCATCGGTGCGGGCGGTGCGGGCAAGCCAAACGAAGGCGGCCATGCCTAACAGCAAGCCAGTTGCAGTTAGCCCTTCCCTTGGGCAACCCAAGCGATACCCAACACCTACCAATGCCACTAGCACTGCCAAACCAGACAGCGCGGCAGGCAGGCGGGTGATGAACGAGTCGGGGTCTGCTTGGCCGAGCAGCCGGGCGCACAGGGCAACGGCCCAGTAGTATGCCGGCGGCTTTTGGGCCTCTAGCGTGCCATCGGGCAACCAAGATGGGCCCGGCCCGGGTTGAGCCAGATACCAGCGGGCATTCAACGCTGCGCGCGCCTCGTGACTGCCATCGAGATCACGGCAGCCCAGTCGCCAAAAAAGCAAAAACAGGCTGGCTACCGCCAACAGCCAAATCAAATAGCGGGAGATATCCTTTCCTCCCGCTGGCGGTCCGGCCCCTTGCGCCTGCTCAGGCGGCATGGCGCATGCCTCCACCATGCTGGTGGAAGCGTTGGTAAAACGGGTTGGTTTTCATCAGTTCGGCATGGCTTCCCAGCGCCACCACCTTGCCCTGATCGAGCACCAAAATGCGATCAGCTATCTCCAATGTTTGCAACCGGTGGGTGATCACCAACACGGTGCGACCCGGCAGAAACTCACGCAGCGCTTCGTGAATGAGGGACTCACTCTCGGCATCGGTTTGGCTGGTGAACTCGTCCAGCAGCATGATGGCTGGATCGCGCAAGATGGCGCGGGCCAGACAAATGCGCTGCTTTTGGCCACCCGAAAGTTTGCCACCGCATTCGCCGACCTGGGTCTGATAGCCCTGTGGCAGGGTGCTGATGAACGAGTGGGCGAAGGCTTTTTTCGCAGCCTCCTCCACTTGCTCTGCCGAGGCGTTGCGATGGCCATAGGCAATGTTGTTAAAAATGGTGTCATCGAACAGCACTGTTTCTTGGGTGACCATGCCCACCTGTTTGCGAAACGAGCGCAGGTTGACAGTCCGCAGGTCGGTCCCATCGAGATAGATGCTGCCGTGCTCGGGGTCGTGGAATCTGGGCAAAAGCGACAGCAGGGTCGATTTGCCACAGCCATTGCCACCCACCAGCGCCAGCACTTCACCCCGGCGAATCTCCACCGAGATATGGCTGAGGATGGGCCTGCCCGGGTCGTAAGAAAAACAGACATCACGAAATTCGAGGAACGGGTGTTCCAACCCCGGGCCAGGCCTGCTGCTTGGGGGAACCAAACGCAAGGTGCCATCAGTTTGCCGGTCAACCCTGGGCCCTTCGGGGTTGGGTTGAATGCGCGGCTCACGGTCGAGGCACTGGAAAATGCGATCAGCCGCCGCCTCGCCCGCCTGGATTTTGGTGAACACGCTGGACAACTTGCGAACCGGGTCGGCGATCGCCACCAAAAACACATAAAGCTGCAGCAGCTCCTCGGTTTCCAGGGGCACCTCGGTAAATTTGAGACCAAAGATAGAAGTTTCTTTGCGCAGCACCAAATACGATCCAACCAACAATGCGGCAGCCACTGCGGTGATGCCCAACACCTCGATGGTGGGGCCGGCGAAGGCATCGATCTTCACCACTTTCATGGCGCGCTTGTAGTAATCCCGCGTTGCCTGACGGAACCGGCGACGCTCGTAAGGCTCCATGGTGTAAATTTTCACCACCCGAATTCCCGCGAACGATTCCTGCATGATCTTGAAGATGGTGCTAACCCGCTCCAGCAGCCGCTTGGTGGCCTGCTTCATGGTGCGGCCAATTTTGCCAAGCATGAACGCGGCAATGGGCACCATGACCAAAAACAGCAGGGTGAGTCGCCAGCTGATCATGCCTGCCAATACCACGCAGGTCACCACCCGCAGCGGTTCGGCCACCAGTTTGCCCATCAAGGTTTTGGTGCCGTTGCCCAGTGCATCCATGTCGTTGGTGAAGCGCGACATCAGGTCGGCGGTGCCGCGGTCGTTGAACTGGCTAACATCCTGGCGCAAAACCTGTTGGTAAAAACGGTTTCTCAGGTCGTACAGGCCACGCCCCACCACGCTGCCAACAAGCCAATCTTGCATGAATTCGAAAACGCACTTGATGATGGTGGCAATCAGCACCGCCGCCAGCAGAACCCCTAGCACCATGAACGAATCTTCGGGCAGCCATTCCACCACGAACTTGCGGGCCAAACGCCAGCGGTAGATCGACCGACGCAACACATCGACCTTGGTTTCACGCTTCACCTGGTCGCGCGTGAGGTCGCGCAGGCGATGTTCCATCTCAGGATTGGACGGAATGTCCTTCAGCTCCAGCGCCATGGCCGCGTAGCGTTTCAGTTCCAGCTCGGTCGTATCAATTTCTTTCTGGCTGGAGGCGATGCGCGCATCGATCTCCTGCACCAAGGTCAGGTCGTTGCCAAGAATTTTCAAAATGGGGTAAATGCTAGTGAAATTCAGCCCCCACAGCATGGCTGCCAACACCGCGCACACCAGCGACAGAAGGAACCGGCCCCGATAGGGCCAAGTGTGTCGCAGGGCTCTCATGAAATTGCGCATGAATACTCTTTCCGAATGCCTTCCTGGCGATGCCCGGTGTGCGGGCCCTAACTTTTAGCATTCCCGGCCAACAGGCCACAACCCAATCCGCCCAAACCTGGTGCAGAGGCTTGGCGGTTGTGTAAAAAT
>CAIWHS010000528.1 GCA_903912515.1 uncultured Planctomycetaceae bacterium | reverse complement strand
ATTGAACGGGTTTTTTGTTTCGATGCTGAGACTGGCAAAACTGTTTGGCAACATTCCTACCCATGCCAATATTCCATTTCCTACCCTTGCGGACCTCGTGCCACCCCAACTGTTGAAGGGGGGCAAGTTTTTGCTTTAGGTGCTATGGGTAATCTGTGTGCCTTAGATGCAAAAACTGGCAGTTTGCAGTGGATGGTTGATTTTGTGAAGGACTACGGGGCAAACGTTCCTGTTTGGGGCTTTGCCTGCCACCCTCTGGTGTTTGGCGAAACAGTTATCTGCCTGGTGGGTGGGAAAGATCCCGAAAGCATGGTGATTGCTTTTGATCGAAAAACGGGCAAGCCAAAGTGGAAAAGCTTACAGCTGCAAAATCCCCAAAACGAAATTGGCTACGCCCCGCCCACCTTGATTGAACTTGGTGGCAAAACACATCTAATCATTTGGCATCCAGAATCCGTTGACTGCCTTGATCCTATGACCGGGACAAAGAAATGGTCCATTCCTTTCCGTTTGAAGGCAAACCTCTCGGTTCCAACCCCACGACTTGCCGACGGCAAACTGCTCGTTTCTTCTTTTTACAACGGCTCCATGTTGTTGGATTTGGGAAAGGATGCAACCTCTGCAAAATTAGTTTGGAAAGGGGAAGGGAAGGGGGAAAGACCAGGACAAACCGATGGGCTCCATTCCATCATGCCAACCCCATGGATTGAGGGCGAACTGTTTTTTGGTGTTTGTTCTTATGGGGAGTTGCGCTGTTTGGAGTTGGCAACCGGCAAACGGATTTGGTCCGATTTGCGGGCAACTTCCTCTGCCGGCACGGCTCCCAAAGAGCCAACGGAAAGGTGGGGGAACGCATTCCTCGTGCCTCACGAAAACCGATTTTTCATTTTTAATGAAAAAGGCGACCTTATAATTGCCAAATTAAGTCGCACTGGTTACGAGGAAATCGACCGGACGCATGTGATTGAGCCGACTGGTTCGGCTTCCGGAGGAGGACCGGCAAGAAAAATTGTTTGGTCGCACCCCGCGTACGCTATGCGTTCCATGTTTGTGCGCAATGACAAGGAGTTGGTACGGGTAGATCTTGGAAAGTGATCCAGAATAAACGGAAACCTAACCTAACCTAATCCAAGCCAAACTTTTTAAGTTGGCTTACAAGGGTGCTGCGCGGTATTCCCATAATCCGCGCGGCCTCAGACTTGTTTCCTTTGGCCTGCCGAATTGATTGGATCAATTCGGTTTTTTGCCTGCTTTCCTCATTTGAGCGAAATGATCGGGCAGACGAGCCCATGCCTTCCCCCAAGTCTCCCATTGCCTTGGATACCTTCATTGCCTGCGGGCGGAGGAGGTTTGGAGTTTCCAAGCGGACAGAATCTTTCCCGCGTGAATATATCTGGAAATCCTCTTCCGTCAGCAAGTCAAATTCCGCTAAAACGACCGCACTTTCAACGCAGTGCTGCAATTCGCGAACATTTCCCGGCCAATCATGCGACTTAAGCAACGCAAGGGCGTCGTCTTCGATCCCTGTAATTCGCCTGCCAACAGATGCAGCCGATTTGTCCACGAACGATTGAACTAGTTCAGCCATATCTTCCATCCGTTCACGCAATGCCGGGACCACTATGGGGAATACCCTCAATCGGTAAAAAAGATCCTGCCTGAATTGGCCCGACTCCACCATCGATTCAAGATCGCGGTGAGTGGCAGCCAAAACACGCACATCAACCCGAATCGCCTCATTGGATCCAACGCGTTCGATGGTCCTTTCTTGTAGAACCCGTAACAGCTTAACCTGAAGCTCTTGGCTGATATCACCAATTTCATCAAGGAAAATAGTACCTCCCTGGGCCGCTTCAAACCTTCCAATCTTGTCTGAAAAGGCACTGGTAAAAGCGCCACGCATATGTCCAAACAGTTCGCTTTCCAAAAGGGTTGGGGAAAGTGCCCCACAATGGACTTTGACAAATGGTTTAAGCGCCCGCGGGCTGCCTTCATGGATGGCTTGGGCAACTAGCTCCTTTCCAGTTCCGCTCTCACCCAAGATCAATACGGTAGTGCTGCTGGGGGCCACTTTTTGAATTTGGTTCAAAACTTTTTGGATTGCCGGACCTGAACCAAGAATTCCAGATGGGCTGATCGTTTCGACAGGAAGTGAATCGCCAGCAGGTTGATCGGGTTCAATCGATTCGACCCGGGTTCGCAACTGGGTTTGCAGACTAAGAATGCGTCTTTGTTGTTCTGCTATTTTGTCCACCTTGCTTTGCATTTCGCGGCTCAGGGTGTCGATCATGCGATAACCCCGTGTGCTAGCCAGGGCCAGAGAGGCGACTTGGGCAAGTGCTTGGATTTGGGCCTTTTCTTCACGGGTTAATGGGCCCTCCATCGGATCGGCAAGAAAAAGGGCTCCAAGGGGCCTGCCATCGTGAAGAAGCGGTTGCATAATACCGGCCGACTGGTTGCGGTGCCCTTTGGAGGTTGGTGACGAGGTTGGGGCTAGTGATATTTGCTGGCCCGAGTTCATTCCTGCGGCGGGTTCCATTTCCTCCGGCCCCCCCCAGTCGCCAAATCGGGCACGAAGGCGCATTTTTCCGTTTTCTCCAATCCCGCCGCCGTTCATTGTCGAGGCTGGATCAATGTCATTAGCTTGGGGTTCGATTAGGTAAACAGCTCCCGATCGAGTTCGAATGAGGTCCACTGCGATAGGAAGGAAAGTTCTTGCTAGGTGCCCTTCGTCCAATAGGCTGTCAATTGTTCGGGTCATTTGCTGAAGGGTTTCCTCCAAATTTTGACGGTCTCGACGCAGCCGTCGGTCAAGCAGTCTTTTGAGTCTAGACCGCGCAATATCCAGCAGAATGGCAATGAGAAGGGCGGCAAAACCGCCGGCAACCGCCTGCGGCCAAGAGTGATTCGCCACCCCAACTTGGCTGACAATCAAAAATGTCAGCAATACCACCAAGTAATAGCCTGCCCCTACCAGGGCGCTTGTCAAAAACCTCAAAAATCCCGTCGATAGCATCCGGTCAATTTGCATCAGGCCATAACCGGTCAGGCTGACCGAATAGGCAACAGTCATGAAAAGCGAAGCGATGAACATGGGCCATGTGGCCCCACCCTGGCCAAAGCGGTCCGGGTCCAAAAACACAAGGTAAAGCGAGTAGGCAATAGGCAGAGTCGTGCCGGTTGCGCCATAAAGTATCCATTTTACCTGGTTTTTTTCCGTCTCGTTCCCTGCACGGCGGAATGATGAAAGCAAAACCCACATGCCGATCAGGAAGCAAACAAAACCAAATGCCATGTAGAAATGGATGGTGTGTGCCAGAAAGCTTAGTGAGCTTTCAACCAATAAAATGCCGTCAGAGTCCCGGGCGGCAAGCGATAAGCCTTTGATGTGCCAATATTCCACCAATCCGTACAAGGTGAAAAGAGAAGGGGGAATGTACAAGGCAAAAAGGCAGGCCAACCGGTTGCGAGAATAAATTGGATTGAGCCGGGGAAAAATCAGGTTGAAATGCAGGCTGATTACCGGCAAAAAAACCGCAGCGACTAAAAAAGGCACAAAAATCCAGGGGTTTGGGGCAATTCGCATCCAATGGAAGCCGCCAAGGTAGCCGAGCATGCTGCAAAGGCTAAGTAAGAAAAACTGCCTGGGAATTGCGTGCGGCGACCTCCAAAGGAGGGCCCCTGCTACCGCTACCAAAGCCATTTTGGGCACCAGCCAAGCTAAGGTTGGAGCTAGGGTAGCCAAAGACGCTTCTTTGGCTGCCAAATTGATTTTTTGGTGGTCCCCATCCGGGGATTCCAATTCAAGCTCCACCAAACCGTTTTCGTCACTGATTGCATTCGTGTTGGCAAGTAGCCTCAGCAGGGTGGGCCAAGTTCCTACCTTCTGTTGGCCCAATCCAATAATCTGGCAACCATTAGGAGGCAGTTTTTGGTTTTCAGGAGAAAGGTATGTCGGATCTAGGCTTAGGAGTCGGGTTGAAAAAAGGCAGTGGACTCCGAGAGTGGATACCGTCCCAATTTGTCCCAAAACAGCTAGCGTGTAACTGATTGCCAAAGCAAAACCAGCTATCACAAGAAGACGGGGCCATCTGCTTTCCCCGACAAAACGCATTTTATTTGAAGCCGCATTCAAATCGGTACCATCCATGAAAATTGGTGATGCAGTTGTTTCGTTAAATGAATTCCAACATTTATATTAGGCATTTAATTGCGTAATGGCGAATTTTGTCGATTATTTAGGCTTAGCGAAATGTGGCGAGCGCCGGTGCGTTATTGTTGGTGATCGGTGAACAAGTGTGGTTTTTTTTCTTGGGCACTATTCATTGGGCGCAGTGTACTGTGACTTAAGTTAATACATTTCTTATAGTTGTGGCCTGTTGAAAACTGGTGAGATTTGGCTTCTTGGAGAAAAAGCGAATGGCATGGCGTTTGCTGAATAAACAATCACACACTTTAATCAACGATATTTAACCAGCCTCGGAACGTCTCATCATGCTTCCTACAAAACGATGGCAGTCTTGGCAAAATGGATTTGTTTTGCCCCGCCACGATTGGCAGGCCACATTTCCTTTAGGTTCACAATTGTTAAAAGCGCAAAGCTGGGGCCAAGGTGAGCCTCTACTTCTAGTTCCCGGTTTGGCAGGGGGCCTTCCGCTCATGGCCCCATTAGTCAGGCAGTTGAGTCAGGATTTTCAAGTAATCGGCATCGAGGTTCGCGAAGAACATCGGTTGGTCGGGCATCGGCCAATATATAGCCTGCTAAATCTAGCTGACGACTTGGTGGAGGCAATGGATAGGCTGAAACTGGAAGCCCCCACTGTTTTAGGGGTGTCGTTTGGTGGTGTTCTTGCGATGGAGGCAGCCCTAAGGCACCCTTCCCGAATTGGCCGACTAATTTTGCAGGGCGTTGGTTCTCATTTCGAAAATGGGTTGATCCCTAAAATTGCCCAGTGGGTATTGCCCAACATACCCTTGCCCACCGACAAACCTGCAATTAACCAATTTTTTAATTTACTGTTTGGAAAAAACTGGCCAGACCGAGATCTTTTCAATGCTGCGGTTCAGCAATGCTGGCAAACCGATCAGGGTGTCATGTGCGAGCGCTTGAACTTGGCTCGTCGGTTTGATTGGCGGGGTAGGCTTTCAAAATTGGCCATGCCAGTCTTGGCCCTTCGGGGTGATCGCGATGTGATGGTTTCCCATAGTTGCTGGCAAGATTTGGGCAAAAGGCTGCCGACCGCTTGCCTGCGCGAACTTCAAGGGGCTGGGCATATGGCTTTCGCTACACACCCTGATCAGATCGCCCAAGAGGTTGCGCGTTTTGCTGCAAAAGTATACTTGGCGGCCTGATTAGTTTTGGACCGAATAAGGTTCACCCTTGAACTCTTGCGGTTTGTTCGAGCCCCAACCCGTTCTATGTCTTCCAAAACGAATCAGGTAAGACCCGTCCTCATCGAATTGCGATCCGTGCCCTAGTTTTGATGGGGATGAAATTTTTCTAGTTCCAGCCAGCCAAGCCAGATCCGATGGGAATATGGTTCTGAATGCTGGTGGTGTTTGGTCTGACCCAACGGGTGAATCCATTCCCCAGGAAGCGTGTTGCCAAGGTAGAGTGGCTAAAGCTAGTGTTAATATACCCCCAGCTAGCCAGCCAGTGGCAAATCCAAAGGCTGCCCCGCCAACCTGATTCACTAAGGCGGGAAAAGTAACCTGCCATGGCAAAATAAGTTGAGATCCCCAGCGCAGCCCCGCAGCCACTAGACAAAAAATTCCCACCAAAGCTAATGCATCTTCAGTGCTTTCAGCCATCGACCCAGCGAATTTGGCCGCCAAAAAATCAGCAACATATTGGTGAATGGCCAGTGCGAAAAATCCCGACAATAATGTAATTAAAAAAACGATTACCGACTCTGCCAATCCTTCCACCGCCATAGCATAGGCGACAGCCGCAATCAGAACCAAATTGGCAAGAATCAACATGGTGAACCCCCCAATGCAATAATTGGCCGGTTCATTGAGCTACCCTTAGAATTTCCTGAATGGTGGTGATTCCTTGGGCCGCCAGGCGCATACCATCCTCTTGCAGAGACCGCATTCCAGCCTTTTGACCTTCCTTGCGAATGGCTGTCATGTCTGGCTCTTCCTTGAGATGAGTCTTGATAAGGTCATTCATTGGTAGAAACTCAAAAACTCCCATCCGGCCAGAAAAACCTGTCCCCTTGCAAGTGGGGCATTCATTGGATTTACCCTCGTGGGCTTTGTAAAGAGTAGTGAGTTGGGAGGGGTCATAACCAAGTTTCTTCACCACTTCGGGGTTTGCGGAATAACCCTCCTTGCAGTCTTCGCATAATTTTCGAACCAAACGCTGGGCCAAAATGCCAACAACCGAGTTCCCAATTAAAAATGGGGGAATCCCCAAGTCCAACAACCGTGCGAGTGCAGTAACCGCATCATTGGAGTGGATAGTTGAAAGGACCAGGTGGCCAGTTTGGGCGGCCCGGCAAGCAATCTCAGCAGTTTCGGTATCGCGTATTTCTCCAATAAGAATCACATCAGGGTCTTGCCGTAAAACACTTCGAAGTTCGCCTGCAAAGGTTTTCCCAGCTTTTTCATTGATTTCAATTTGGGTACAAGAAGGAACCTTGAACTCCACCGGGTTTTCAAGCGTGATTACATTGCGACTGCGACGGTCAATTTCCATTAGGCAGGAATATAGGGTTGTGCTTTTGCCAGATCCTGTGGGCCCACAAACCAATATCATGCCATGAGGTTGGTGCACCAGCGTTTGCAATTGCTTCCGCATGCGATCGGTGAAGCCAAGTGTGGAAAGTGTCCCAAGCGAAGCTTGCCTTCCAAGAAGGCGAAGGACCATTTTTTCCCCTTGAAGGCTACCAGCGGTAGCCAGACGAAAGTCAATCTCCCGTTCCTCTGAATTATTTTCCTCGGTGTACCTAGCGGAGAAACTGCCGTCTTGGGGTTTCCGTTTCTCAGTGATGTCCAAGGCACCAAGTACTTTACAGATGTTGATAATCGATTCACCGGTACTTCTGTCCAGTGGTTCTTGACCCCGCATCAGGCCATCCACCCTGAATCGCACCGACATTTCCTTTTCTCTGGGCTCTAAATGCACATCGGTAGCCTTTTGACAAATCGCATCGTATAGAAGTTTCAAGGCGGCTACATAGCCCTTTGACTGCTGTGCCTTTTCGACCGCATCTAGGTCTTCCACACCGCCCGAAAGGGTCTTGCCTAGAAAGCGAAGTGGAGGAAGGTTGTTTTTTTTACGCCCAACCTTTTTTTCCCGCATTCCAAAAAGGCCTCGAGCCACTTTCGTCAAATGTTCCGGAGTCAGGACATGGCGATCAGGTGGGACTTTTTGGTTTCGCAGATATGCGTAGATAAATGTGGGCGCAAAAGCGAATGCCAGGGCACCCGGTAAACTTAAGAAAAACGGCGCAATAAGAAACAACAAACCGCCAACCAATCCACCGACAAGCATCCCCCCGTTCCATTCAGCTTGGGGCATATCGGTTTCTTGGCTGTCTTCGTCCACCCAACGAATGCAAGCGACCCAGCCTGCAAACAGGCCGATAAGCATGGCGAGCTTTACCGGGTGAACCGCCCAATGCAAATCCCTGGGGAAATCCATATGCACTATCACCCGCAATAATTGCTAACAGTAATCTGGAACTCGAAGAGGTGGGCCATGATTTTTTAAAGCCATGGCCAAGAAAATTTAAAGAATACCCGGAGTGGCCACCTTGATACCTTTCAAGGCCATTTTGAGTTGCTCGGGGTTGGGGGCCACTTCGAGAGCGGTGGCTTTGTCGATGTCGCCCCGGTCAACCAATTGCCTAAGGTTTTCAGTGAAGTCAACCATGCCTTCTTGGAAGCCCATTCTGATAGCGTCCAAAAGCGAGCTGTCGCGTCCTTCACTGATCAGTTTTTTGACAATCGGGTTAACGATCATGATCTCATTGGTTGGAACCCGCCCCCCTCCAGGCCTTATACTTTTCAGCAATTTTTGGGCAACAATTGATTTCAGGTTATTCGCCAAGGCCTGACGAATCGCACCATGCTTTTCTGGCGGGAACAAGTCAAGGATACGGTTGATAGTGGTGGCGGCCGAAGCTGCGTGGATGGTTCCAAACACCAAATGCCCTGTTTCGGCGGCATGGATAGCAGCTTCAAAGGTTTCAACATCGCGCAATTCGCCCACAAGGATCACATCTGGGTCCTGGCGGACTGCGTCTTTGAGGGCCTTGTGCCAGCTAACGCAATCCAAGCCGATTTCCCGTTGGTTGAAATAGGATTTCTTGTCGACATAAGTGAACTCAATAGGGTCTTCAACTGTCAGGATGTGCAGGGCCTCCCTTCCGGCAATGTAATCCAGCATCGATGCAATCGTCGTGCTTTTTCCTGAACCAGTGACCCCGGCCAAAATCACCAACCCTTCAGGGTAATTGCACAAGGTGCTGATCGTGGCGGGAAGCCCCAGTTTTTCAAAGCTGGGAATCGAGGTGTTAACCCGTCGGGCCACCAAAGAGAGCCGGCTTCGTTGCCTGAAAAGGCTTACGCGGAATCGGCATTCATCCTGCCCAATAACATAGGAGTAGTCCACTCCGCCTTCTTCATCAAGGATCCTCCGCTGATTTTGGTTCAGAAGTGGTAGAAGCAACCGTTCCATATCTTCGGCGCTGAGTGGGCGCATGTCCATGCGGGCAATTTCGCCCCGCATCCGCATCATGGGTGGCTGTCCCGCTTTCAAGTGAAGGTCAGAAGCTTCATGCTTCATCGCCATGCGGAATAGTTTGTTGACTTCAGGTTCCTTGCCTCCTGGCATCACTGGCGCGGTGGGAGCGGATAAAGGGGTGCTGGTGGAGTGGCCTGGTCCTGACATTTGCTGTGTCCTTTAGTTGGTAGATATTGCCTTAAATCGGCCTGATTGAATTCAAATCCGAATACAGATGCCGTGATCAGCCAAAAATCGCTTGGTTACAGGAACTGGAAACTCCCCGTAATGAAATATGCTGGCCGCAAGTGCGGCACTGGCTTTGGTATCCCTGAAAACGGCTAACAAATGGCCAGGATTGCCAGCACCTCCGCTGGCAACCACTGGAACATTCACCCGTTTCGCCACCGCCTTTGTCATCTCCACATCGTAACCTGCCCGTGTTCCATCCGCATCCATGCTAGTTAGAATGATTTCACCTGCCCCCAGGCGCTCCACTTCAATTGCCCAGTCCAAAGCGTTCAGCCCAGTTGGTTTTCTGCCACCTTGGGTGTGAACCTCCCAAATAACCGAGCCATCGGGTTTTCTCACCCTTTTGGGGTCTATGTTCACCACTGTGGCGCAGCAACCAAACCGCTTTGCAACTGCGGACACAAGGCCGGGATCCGTTACCGCTGCTGAATTGATGGATACTTTTTCGGCTCCGGCCTGGATTAATCTGGTGACATCTTCGAGAGTGCGAATACCCCCGCCAACTGTGAGCGGCATAAAAACCTGTTCTGCTACCCGTTTGACTACCTCCACTAAAATATCTCGGCCTTCGTGGCTTGCTGATATATCGAGAAATACTAATTCATCAGCCCCGTCGGCTTCGTACCTCCTTGCCACCTCAACTGGGTCACCAGCGTCCCGCAGATCTTGAAAGTTGGTCCCTTTGACAACCCGGCCCCGGTCGACATCAAGGCAAGGAATTATTCTCTTAGAAAGCATTAGATATGCCGGCATATTAGTGAGTTGGTCTTTACCTTATTATCATACTATTTCCGATTGATTCCTGCCATTGGCCAATCACTCTAAAATTTGAGCCGAATTTTTTTTAATTCCCAAACTTGTGAAAAAGCTCGAGATGTGTAGGGATGCCTAATTATTTTCAATTAATATATTAATACATCGACGACATCGCGTACACCAACTGCTGCTTGACCTTGAATGTTAGTGGTGGTAAAGTTGTCAGGTGCCCCTTAGTTTAGTTCAAGCGATTTTGGCAGATTTGGTTTTCTAGATTTTGCCTGCCCCACAAGATTTCGATTTTCCTCCA
Organism: uncultured Planctomycetaceae bacterium; assembly: GCA_903912515.1. GTDB lineage: Bacteria > Planctomycetota > Planctomycetia > Gemmatales > Gemmataceae > UBA6894. The sequence goes on along the minus strand of CAIWHS010000528.1, from coordinate 7,107 downwards.
TAATTTGAAAACTTCTGCGGAGATTCCAATGATCACACTCCTTGGCAGAAAACAGTCTTATTGTGATGGTGTTGCCCGAAGAGAATTCCTTCGCATTGGCGCCTTAGGTGTCGGAGCAGGGGCTTTCAACATGGTTGATTTGCTCCATGCTGAGCAAAACCAAGCCAAAACCACAGGCAAAAGTTCGTCTAATCAAAAGGCTGTAATTAATGTGTTTTTAGGGGGTGGCCCTCCCCACCAAGATATGTGGGACTTGAAGCCAGATGCCCCTGCTGACATTCGTGGTGAATTTAAACCAATCGCTACCCAAGTTCCCGGCATACAGATTGGCGAGACTTTCCCGCAAATCGCAGCGCGCATGAAGCATTGCGCCATAATTCGTAGCCTTGTTGGCGCTACTGGTGGACATGATGCAATTCAATGCATGTCTGGTTGGGCTCCAAACTCCATTTCGGCCATGGGGGGTAGGCCCAGCATGGGTGCTGCTGTCAGTCGGTTACTGGGCCCAACCGATCCTTCGGTCCCCGCATTTGTTGGCCTAGCGGCTCGCACCCAGCATGGGCCATGGTCAGACCCAGGCCGGCCCGGTTTCCTTGGGCCCTCTTTTGCCTGCTTCAAGCCCGACGGTCCGGGTATGGAAAATCTAAAACTCAAAGAAGCTTTAGCTAGCAGAATTTCCGAGCGTAAAGGGCTTATGGAGCGATTTGATTCCCTGCGCCGGGAAGTTGATTCGGTAGGCCAAATTCGCGGGATGGACACTCTAACTGAAAAGGCAATGGGTGTCCTTACATCCAGCAAGTTGGTGGAAGCCTTGGATTTAAATCGTGAGTCCGAGAAAACGAGGGCCCGTTACGGAACCGGGAAGCCCTACCAATATCAATACGATGGCTCGCCAACCGTTAACGAACATTTATTATTGGCTCGGCGGCTTGTCGAAGCCGGTGTTCGCGTCGTAACTCTCAGTTATGGCCGCTGGGATAGCCATGGCAAAAACTTTGATTTGGTCCGCGATCACGGTGCCAAGCTCGATCAGGGAATTAGCGCATTGATTGATGACCTGGTCCTTCGCGGCATGATTGACGATGTCAGCGTAGTGGTCTGGGGTGAATTTGGCCGCACTCCGCGCATCAACAAAGAAGCTGGTCGGGATCATTGGCCTCAGGTTGCCGGGGCACTTCTTTTTGGTGGTGGTATCAAGGGTGGAACTGTGGTCGGAGCTACCAATCGACTCGGTGAATACGCCAAAGAGCGCCCGGTTGAATTTGGCGAAGTCTTTGCCACACTGTACAAATCAATCGGTCTTGATCCGGCCGCTCATTACCTAACTGACCAAACTGGCCGTCCACAACATTTGGTTTCCAGTTCCCCCATGCCTGAGCTCATCTAGCAGTTTTTCCGTGAATTCCTCAAAGCCAGTCGATTTTCGGCTGGCTTTTTCTTTTTTCAGGAAAGATTTTGTTTTGTGGCTGCAAGAAGAAGTGAAGGGAAGCGGGGTGATGTGCTTGGATGCGCCAATTGAGGTGAAAGCCCGCTGGGAAACGGGTTTTGAGGGGGGTAGCCATGGACTGCCGTTTTCAACCTAGAAAGCAAGAAAACCAGCCTTTTCTTGCCACCGGCAAGGATTTGGCGGTTGATTCAATAATAGCCATGGATTCTGGTTTGAAGGTGGCATTTGAGGTAATACCACCAGATCAGTGTTTGCGCCAACCGTCGGTGGTGGAGCTTTTGGCTGCACCTTTTTCCGAATCCCTAATTCGGTTTAAGCCCGGGGCATTTGCCGGTCGCCGGGCCCTTGCATTGCCCTATGTCGATGTTCGCGTGATTGAAGATCGCCTCGATGAGGTTTTGGGGCCTCGAAACTGGCAAGATGAATACGAATGCCTTCCGGGTGGCTCCGTTACCTGCAAGTTGAAAATTCGGCTTGATGATGAGTGGATCACCAAGATGGATGTGGGCAGTGCCGCCGAACACATGGATGAAGGCGACCGAAGAAAAGCAGCGTTTTCAGATGCTCTCAAAAGGGCCGCTGTCAAATTTGGCATCGGCCGTTACTTGTACCGGGTGGGTGGGCAGTGGGTAGAATACGACCCCCACAAACGGCAGTTTCTAGTTCAGCCCAAGTTGCAATCTGGGCCGGTGGTGTTTCCCAAACCCTGAAATTAACTTACTTTTTCAGGATTATGCATGACGGTGCACCTTCTTGAGTGTAAAACCCATGAACAAGTTTAATTTGGAAGTTGTCTGATTTGGGGGATGGTCAAGGATGTCCGGTTTGCCAACCACCGCGGGTGCAGAAGCCTCCCGGTCGCTAAGCGATGCAGCCCGCCCAACACAAGTACGCTACGAGGTACTGGGTTGGGTCTGTGTGTTGGCGATGATCACCTACCTTGACCGTGCCGCTTTTCCAAATGCGGAAAAACAAATCAAGGATGCCATGGGGGGGGATGTTTCCCAGTGGGCCTGGACTTTGGCGGCTTTCAATCTGGCCTATGCTTTGTTCGAAATTCCAACCGGCTATTTGGGTGATGTGTTTGGCCCAAGGGGCACCCTCATCAGGATAGTTTTGTGGTGGTCTTGTTTCACCGCGCTGACTGCATTTGCCGGGCTTCAAGTGGGTGGGGTGGTGCTGTTGGGGTTCTGGGGTTTGGTCGTGGTTCGTTTTCTTTTTGGTATGGGCGAGGCTGGAGCTTTTCCAAACATCACCCGTGCCTTGCACAACTGGTTGCCTTATTCCGAAAGAGGGTGGGCCCAGGGGCTGTTGTGGACCACCGCAAGGCTGATGGGAGGCCTAACCCCATTGGTTTGGTTATTATTGGTTGATCGCTTTGGCCTGCCATGGCGTGCGATTTTCCTGGTTTTTGGGGCAGTCGGGATCATTTGGTGCATTGGGTTTGCCATTCGGTTTCGTAACCGTCCATTCGATTGCCCTTGGGCAAATGATGCCGAGCGAAAACTGATCAACGAAGGTACCACTGGTGCAACCGAGGCTGCTCACTCGGCGGTTCCATGGCGCAAAATTTTGCTCAACCCAGCCGTGATACTTCTGTCCATCGAATACTGTGCAATCAGTTTTTCGTGGTACTTCAACCTCAATTACTTGCCTGAAATCATGCGGGTCCAGTTCGGTGTGCCAAAGGGAGATGTCTTGGGAGCAATTTATAAGGGCGGGCCGCTAATTTTGGGAGCTGTTGGCTGTCTTATGGGTGGGTGGTTATCCGACCGACTTATTCGTAAGGGAGCAGGGGTCCGTTTGGGTCGGTCTTTACCCGGCATGGTGGGCACTGGTTTGGCTGCCCTGTGCTGTCTTCTGGCTACATTTCCCTTGATGGGTAATAGTGCAATCCTGTTTGCCCTGGCTGTAGGCTTTTCAGGCTTTTTTAATGACCTCACTCTGGCAAGCTCTTGGTCGATCTGTCAGGACATAGGTCGTCGCCAAGCGGCAATAGTCGCTGGAACCATGAATATGGTTGGAAATCTTGGTGGATTTTTGGGCACGGTTTTTACTGGCTGGCTAATCGGCGGTTATCAGGCTGATTTCGCTAAACAAAATCAAATTGCCATTTCTGAAACCAATGCCATTCAATGGGTTGCCAAAGCGAAGGAGAATCTGGCCAATGGAGGTCAACCTGAAGCCACCAAGGAGGTAATTGATCAAAAGGCCCTAGGCCTTGAGCGTGAAGCAAGCCAAAAAGGTTTTCAGTTGAATTTGATGCTCAATGCCTTAGTTTATGTAGTTGCATTCCTATGCTGGCTTGGCATTGATGGGTCTAAACCCATTCTGGAAGAGGAAGTTCCATCCACTGAATAGGAGTCTTGGTGACACAATTAATTCGTTGGCAGATTTTTGTTGTTTTTCTTTCCAAGGAGGTATTTCAGATACCGCAGGTTTACTAAGTCCATAGATTCACCTCCGCGCTCTTCTTTGGCAGTTTCCAGCACCATTGCCTTGTCAGCAAATGCCGGGTCCCTGACTAATTCCCTGAATCCTTCCTCCCCGACATGGCCCTCCCCTAAGTGGGCATGACGGTCCACACGGCAGCCAAGGGGTTTCTCCGAATCATTGATGTGGAAAAAGTGAAGGTGGCCAATGCCAATAACCTTATCAAACTCGCGCATGGTTTGGCGGTAACTGCTGGCAGGGCTGATGGCATAACCTGCCGCAACAATATGACAGGTGTCCAGGCAAATCCCCGTTTTCCAACTTTGGGGAGCGTGGTCAATTAATTCACGAAGGTGTTCAAATTGATGGCCCAAGGTGGAACCTTGGCCTGCAGTTGTCTCAAACAACAGCCTTGCTTTGGGGTGCAAACCTTCCTTCTCCAGAGCGGTCAAACCCTCGGCTATTCGTCGCAATCCGGTCGCTTCACCGGTTCCAACATGGGCCCCAGGGTGCACTACTAGAAAATCAAGGCCCAAAAGGTCGGCTCGCTCGAGCTCATCTCGAAGTGCTGCCTTTGATTTGATCCATAGCTCGTCGTTGGGGGATGCTAAATTAATCAAGTAGGAGTTGTGGGCTGCTATGGGGGCGATTCCCGTTTTTTCTTTGGCTTTTCTAAATTTTTTGGCAACTTCAGGATCAATAATTTTTCCTTTCCATTGGCTGGCGGTTTTGCTGAAGATTTGTAGGCTTTGGCAATCTAGGCGTTCCCCTTCGACCAAGGCCTGCTCAAATCCTTTGGCAATACTGGCGTGGACTCCAAATCGGGGCATTTTTATTTTCCTGACTGTTTAAAAACCACGAGCGGATATTTCAATTGTTTCGCCAAACCCGAGGTCAGGATATGCTTAAACAAGATTGTTGTCCGGAGGGATTGCTATGCCTTGGTTCAGGTTCGTTGCTCGCTTCTTCATGATTTGGGTTCAGGTTGGAAATTTTGCCATAGGGCAGGAGCCAGCCAAGCCGGCGGCTAACGCCCGCTATGAATTCAACCAGCGCCACGATCCTAACGGAATTGGTAAATTCTATTTGGGTCGCGAAATAGCTTATGTCATGACTCACGAAGGTGCCGGGTGGCTCGATCGGACCGAGAGGGAGAAAGAGGAAAATCCCAAGAAACTTTTGGAAATGCTCAAAATCAAACCCGATGCTGTAGTGGTCGATTTTGGTGCCGGAAGCGGATATTACACTTTGCGCATGGCGGGTATGGTGCCCAAGGGTAAAGCGGTGGCAGTTGATATACAGCCCGAGATGCTGGCGATTATCGAACGCAAAATGAAAGCCGACGGCATCGAAAACATTGAGCTGGTTCGCAACACCGAGGACGATCCCAAATTGCCGCCGGCCTCAGCCGACCTGATAATTCTGGTGGATGTTTACCATGAGTTGTCCCTGCCATATGAGGTGACACGCTCTCTAGCGAAGGCGCTAAAACCGGGGGGTCGTTTGGTTCTGGTCGAATTTAGGCTTGAAGATCCAGAGGTTCCCATAAAGCTGGTTCATAAAATGAACGAAAAACAGGTTCTGCGCGAGATGAAAGAAATTCCTGAACTTGAGTTCGTTGAAACACTGAAAGATCTCCCTTGGCAGCATGTGATCATTCACAGGCGGAAGGCTGGATAAAAACGGGGGCAACGCCATGATTTTCAGATTTTCAAATTTGGCTATTGGGGCTCTGGTTTTGTCCGGTCTTATTTTGGGCTGCGGCCAGTCCCCCAAGCCCGAGGTTTCCAAAAGCCCCCCCCAGCCTACTGTTCAGGCCAAGCCTTCCTACGAAGATGCTGATGGTCCGTCACTCTTTAAGCAAGTTGATGCCAAGACTGGTATCGAATTTACTTATCAAAATGGTGAGGAAAACAACCACCTTGCCATTCTTGAATCACTTGGTGGCGGGGTTGGCCTGATTGATCTCGACAGGGATGGCTTGCTGGATGTGTTAACGCCTGGAGGCGGGAAATACACCGGAAAAAACATCCAAGGCGTTCCTTGCAAACTGTTTCACAACAAAGGAGCCATGGCTTTTGAAGATTGGAGTGATCGAATTGTCATTGAAGGCGGTTGGTTTTATACCCACGGCGTAGCGGTGTCCGACTTTAACCGGGATGGTTGGCAAGATGCCCTCCTGACCGGTTGGGGGCGTGTGGCACTGCTTCGCAACGACCCAGTTGATCCTGCCAACCCAGCAAAAGGAAGAAGGTTGGTCGATGTGACCCGGCAGTCGGGCCTGGAGACCGGCAGTTGGTCCAGCAGTGCCGCTTGGGGTGATTTGGATGGGGATGGTTTTCCCGATTTATATCTGGCTTGTTATGCCGACTGGTCTTTTTCCAAACATCCCAGTTGCTCTTACGGCACCAAGGTGAAGGATGTGTGTCCCCCCAAAGAATTTCAGGGTCTGCAGCATCAACTTTTTCTGAATCGGGGTGATGGTACTTTTCGCGAAGTGGGTAAGGATGCAGGTCTCGAAAAACCGGGCCAAGAGGCATCCAAGGGCCTTGGTGCTCTGATGGTTGATCTCGACGGCGATGGCAAACCTGAAATTTATGTCTGCAATGACACCGTTGAGAATTTTCTTTATCTGAATCAATCCCGCCGCGGAAATATTCGACTGAAAAGTTGGGCAAAGGAATCAGGTGTTGCCCGCGATGACCACGGTAACCCCAATGGGAGCATGGGGGTAGACTCGGCCGATTACGATCGAACCGGGCGTTACTCAATTTGGGTGACAAATTATGAGAATGAACCGCATGCCCTCTATCACAACGATGGCCTTCAGGATGGCAAACCCATTTTTAGTTGGAAAACCACTGCCTCAGGAATTGCGGCCATGGGGCAGAAATTTGTCAGTTGGGGTACCGGTTTCGCGGACTTTGATTGGGATGGCTGGGAAGACCTGTTTGTCATTAATGGTCACGCAATACGCTTCCCAGGTGGAGGCGAGGCGGGGCAAAAAATGCGACCGGTTTTATTGCGCAATCAGGGTGGGGGCAAATTCAAGTTGGCTTCCCAGCGCGGTGGAGAATATTTTTCAACCGAACACAGGGGCAGAGGAGCTGCATTGGGAGACCTAGATAATGATGGCGCTCTCGATTTGGTGGTCAGCCATGTCCAAAATCCGGGCGCAGTGTTAAAAGGCTTGCCTCCTACGGGCCGTCAATGGATTGGTTTTAATT
>CAIWHS010000527.1 GCA_903912515.1 uncultured Planctomycetaceae bacterium | reverse complement strand
TCCCGATGTCCGACTTCAAGTGGCAATCGCTGTCCCAAAAATCTCAATCAATAACCCTCATGCCCCCTGGATGACCCTTCTGGCCAACTCTGGAACCGATGAAGTCATTCCTGCCATCGTTTGGCAAAATGCCAAAAAACAAATTGAAAAATCACCAGCCATCCGCTCCAAAGCCCTCGAACTTCTAACGCTTTCACCAAAGCCAAATCCAGGCAAAGACGCATTCTTTGGCAAGCTGGTGAGCATGGCCATGTCAGACCCATCACTCAACGCCACCACAATCGCCAGCCTTTCCCAAGCCACAAAAGGTGAATCCATGGGCACCTCCAGTCGCCTCACCTTGCTGCGTTCCTTGGCCACTCGCATCGAAAGTGAGGGGGCACAATCGCCAACCGCAGCCTCCGCTAGGGCAAACCAATTGCTTGCCGGAATTCTTTCCAATTTGCATGAAACCGCAAAAAACGCCCCCAATCAGTCAGAAGAATCCGAACTTGCATGGTTTCTTTTGGCACTTTCAGGTGTCCCCGAAGGAGCAACCCGGGCCCAAGCCGATTTGGCAAATGTGGCCAAGCCCGAAAGCCTACGCCGTCGCGCCTTCCAGGCGCTGGCAATCACACACCCAGACATGGCCCAAAACATCGCACTCGAACAACTGTCCCTGTCTGCAAAAACCAAAGACCCATTCCAAGTCCGACTCGCAAGCGAACTCGCCCGGCTGGAAGACCCCGCACTCGCATCCAAAATCCTGTCTCTTCAGGCTTCCGTTCCAGGCCCCGTCCGCGATGCGCTCATCGATACCCTCACCCAACGCCCATCATGGGCCCGGGAACTTTTCCAGGCCGTCGCCGCAGGCAACCTTCCTCCCCAAGCGGTGGGAATCAATCAAGTACGCCGTGTTTTGGGTTTCAAAGACAAAGAACTGACCAGCCTGGTTCAAAAATCTTGGGGCTCACTCCGCGCCGACCGTGACCCAGGTCGCGAAAAACTGGTTAAAGGTGTTGCCGAAATAATCCGTGCCATGCAAGGCGATCCACAGAAAGGCCAGGCAGTCTTCGCCCGTTCATGCGGCGTTTGCCACAAAATACACGGAGCAGGACAAGAAGTAGGCCCAGATATCACCCTAAATGGCCGGGCAAGCTTCGAGCAGCTCTTGTCCAATATATTTGATCCCAACCTGGTCATAGGCACCGCCTACCAAGCTCACACGGTTGTCACCACCCGCGGCAGGGTGGTTTCCGGCCTGCTCGTTGAGGACAGTAAAGATAAAGTCGTGCTTAAAGTCCAAGGGGGCGCCGTGGAAACCTTTCCCCGCTCTGAAATCGAGGTTAACGAGCGCAGCACCATTTCCCTCATGCCCGAAGGCCTCGAAAAACAACTACCATTGTCAGAAATCCGCGACCTCATTGCATTTCTGTCCCTCGACAAACCACCCTCCGATCCCTCAGCCCGTAAAATTCCCGGTGCTCCCTGAATATTTCGAAAGCATCCACCCACTAAAACCCCGCATCTTGCCTAATCCGAACTTTCAGACCGGATGATAGACCTCAAACAGTTAACTCCTTGTGGAATGCCTGACTCAGTTGATAAATTGATTTTAGATTCCTCTCCAACCGGTCCTAACAAACTGCCGGTCGGTCGTTTCATGTTCACGGGATCATCCAGCCGGGCTGTGTGGAATTCTCATTCACATTCTCCCTGCGGACCCCATTAAGAGGTTTGCAACCCACCATGCAAGACGGGCGCGACATCATCCGGGGTCGAAATCTCCTATACACCGATTTGGTCGGGCGTGATGCCTGCGGTATCGGTGGTGTCGCAGCACGCGAGGGAAAACCTTCCCACGAAGTGATCGCCAAATCCTTGCTCGCCTTGGTTGCCATGGAGCACCGCGGTGGCGTCTGTGGCTCCAGCGGCGACGGTGCCGGCCTAACCTGCCAATTACCCCAAGCCTTTTTCCGCGAACAAGCCATCAAGCTTTTTGGCCCCGGTTGCGGTGTGAAACCCGACTCCATGCTTGCCGTGGGCTCACTACTTCTGCCTCGCGACCGCGCCCAGGCTGACAAAGCTCGCGCCATAGCTTCCAAAATCATCGCCGGCGGCCCTATCACACTCCTTGGCTGGCGCACCGTGCCCGTCAACGACGACAAAATCCCATCCAAAGAATCAGAAAGACGCCCGCTCCTCGAGCAGGTCATCCTCTTGGTCGATGCCAAATCT
>CAIWHS010000526.1 GCA_903912515.1 uncultured Planctomycetaceae bacterium | reverse complement strand
TGCCAAAATGTTTTTGAGACATAAGCAGTTCGTAGGCTTTGGCGGCTTGGTCGAAGGGGAAAACCTTGTCGATGACCGGATGCAGTTTGCTCACGCTGATAGCCTTGTTCATGTTCTGAAACATTTCGACACTACCCACATAAATGCCATGGATTTTTTGGGCATTAAGAAGCAGCGGGATAATGCCTGGTGCCTCGCCACCCATGTCGAGTAAGCCGATCAAGGCGATAGTTCCGCCAACACGGGTGGATTGGATGGAACGGTCCAAAGTACCCGGGCCGCCCACTTCCAAGACCAAATCAACGCCGGTGTTACCTGTAAGGCTAAGCACTTTTTTATCCCAATTGGGGTGGGCTTTATAGTTGATGGTTTCGTCAGCTCCCAATGCTTTTGCCTTGGTGGCTTTTTCATCGCGGCCAGTGGTGAGAATAACGCGTGCCCCCATCGCTTTTGCCAGTTGGAGTGCGAATATGCTGACTCCGCCGGTGCCCAAAACAAGGACGGTGTCACCCGCTTTAGTCTGCGCAGAGGTGAGAGCGTTCCAGGCAGTCAAGGCTGCGCATGGGAGAGTGGAGGCTTCTTCATAACTCAGATGATTTGGGATTTGGACTATGGCGTTTGCCGGTAGGCAGACCTGTTCGGCCAGCATTCCTTGGACGCCACCACCCAGCGATGACAGGAGTGCAGATTCGGAAATGGGGCCAGTGATCCAGTCGCGCATGAAGTTTGCGGCAACCCGGTCGCCCACTTTGCAACTGGTCACGCCAGACCCGATAGCGGCGATTTCACCCGCCCCATCTGACAAGGGAATGACCGGGTAGGTTCGGTTGCGTGGGTAGCCACCATTCAGCATTAGGGAGTCGCGGTAATTGAGAGAGCAGGCCCGAACCATCATGACAACTTCACCAGGCCCGGGTGTGGGGTCTGGAAGCTTGACGGTTTTCAGAGATTGAATGCCTTCGGGAGAGTTGATTCTGTAGGCTTGCATTGTGCTGGTCCTGGCATTTGATTGGAGTGGCTGTTGTGCGGAGTGATTGAATGGCCTTATTTTGGGCGGTTTTGCATGTCGAGGAAGACGATGCACGATGGGTTGCCTACCGCTGCATAATTGCCGGTGAAATTCAGTGCACCAGTTGAATTGTTGACACGGAAGATGGCGACATTGTCGGCCCGCTGGTTGCAGCAGTAGAGGAAGTTGCCGGTTGGATCGAAATTGAAGCTGCGGGGGTAGTTGCCTCTGGTCCATTCATCCGCCTGGTGGGTGAGTGAGCCGTCTGCGGCAATTTTGAAAATGCCGATACTGTCGTGCAACCTGTTTCCGGCATAGAGGAATTTGCCGTTTTCTGAAACCAAGATTTCGGAACAGAAATTACTGCCCACAAATCCAGCAGGCAGGGTGGAAATGGTCTGGCGGGCGGTTAGTTTGCCAGATGCGCTATCGTAATCGAACAGGACCAGCGTGGAGCCTTCTTCCTGGATGGAGTAGAACCATTTTCCGCTTGGGTGGAAATGGAAGTGGCGGGGACCATCTCCGGGGGGCAGTTTGACAGTGTGGTTTTCGGCAGGTGATAGTTTTCCATTTTGGAGATCGATTTTCCAGACATAAATAGTGTCGAGGCCGAGATCGACATGGATGACATGGCGGCCGGAAGGGTCGGCGGCTATTTGGTGGGCATGGGTTCGATCGTGCCCGCTGAAGGCGAAACTCCCGGTTGGCGCATTGGTGGCGCGGGATGGGCCGATTTTGCCCGCATCGTTTTTCACATCTGTAGCTTGACCGAGTTTGCCATCTTCCAAGATGGGTAGAACGGCAATAGAACCGCCGAAATAATTCGCCACTAGCAAGAATTTTCGGTTGGGGTGAATGCTGACATAGGTTGGGCCAGCACCTCCTGAGCGGACGGTGTTCAGGGGTTCGAGTTTTCCATCAGCCGGGTTGATGCTGAAGGCGGTGACGGTGCCCTCTTTGGTGGGGCCTTGACGATCCGTTTCGTTGGCTGAATACAGCCGTGTTCCTTCCTGATTGATGACAAGGCTGCTTGGGCTGTTGCCCATTTCGTGAATGCCAGCCGATTTCAAGGCCCCGGTGGCACGATTGACTTCGAAAAGGTGGATGCCCAGACCATTACCGGGGGGAAGGTCAACTTGTGTGGGGAGGACATCTTTCAGCGGGGAACTGAAAGTGCCCACATAGGCCATGAGGGCCTGGCTGTTTTGCCCCGCATTGGCATGGATGCCTTCAGGCATATTCGGGTTAGTGCTTGCATTGGCTGTGGCATAGGGGCTTGCCCCGGCGATGACAGCAGAATTTTTGAGGAATGAGCGGCGAGAGTTTGGTGAATTCGGCATGGAGCACCTTGGAAAATTGTTCTAGTTGTTGGACGAAGTTTACCCGATTTTTATAAGTTTTGACACGGTTCGGGTAATCTGGAAGGGATTTGTTTTGGCAGGCTCTGGTGGGGGTTGACATGAAATTCAGGTTATTGATTTTGGCTTTCCTTCTTTTGGTTTTTCCATTGTTTTCAAGCACTTTGCTGTTTTCAGGCCAAGCCGAAATCTTGGGCCAATGGCAGCGGCAGTTGGTTGAAACCAATGCTGATTTTCGTGGGTTGTGCGCGGTGAATGGCAAGGTTGCCTGGGTGAGCGGTACCAGGGGAACCTTTGGACGCACCCTGGATGGCGGTAAAACATGGCGGGTGGGAGTTGTAGCCGGTGCGGAAAAGCTCGATTTTCGAGATGTGGAAGCCTTTGGCGAGGAGACGGCCTATTTA
>CAIWHS010000525.1 GCA_903912515.1 uncultured Planctomycetaceae bacterium | reverse complement strand
GGCGTAAAGGTTGTTTTCACAAACGAAAATGACAGGGGCTTTTTGAACCCCGGCAAAATTAAGTGACTCGTGGAACGCCGCATGGTTGGTGGCGCCATCGCCAAAAAATGCCAGGCCGATGTCGTCGGTACCCCGTGCTCGAGCACTCAAGCCGGCTCCCACCGCCGAGGGCAGGCCACCACCGACCAGCCCATTGGTCCCGAACAGACCGCAAGAAGGGTCATACAAATGCATGGTGCCGCCGCGCCCGCCACAACAGCCATCGCGCTTGCCGTACAACTCAGCCATCAGGGTATTGGGCGACATACCCTTGGCCAGCGCATGGCCATGGCCACGGTGTGTGCTGGTGATCCAGTCCGTCTTACGCAGGTGCGCACAAACGCCAACCCCCGATGCCTCTTGACCGATGTAGAGGTGCAAAAAACCGGGGGTCTCGCCTTTTCGGCAGGCCACCTGGGCAGCCAGCTCGAACCGACGCAGCAGGAGCATTTGTTCGTACAGCCTCAACACCTCGGCGACTGACAGGCCCGTTGGCAGTTCCCGCGCGGTGATTTGCGCACTTGTATCGCTCATAAGGTTCTCCAATTTTTAGAAATCACGGGAAAAGCCAGCCGTCCAACCGCCGTCGACCGTCAAGACATGGCCGGTGATGTAAGAGCTTTCCGGGGCTGCCAAAAACAATACTGCGTCAGCGATCTCTTGCGTCGTACCGGGCCGGCCCAAAGGTATATGCGACATGAGCTTGGCGTGCAGGTCCTGCGCCTCACTGCCGGCATCCCTGATCCAGGTCTGCCAACCCTGCGTTTGCGTTGACCCCGGCGCCACAGCATTGACCAGGACGCCGTGGGGCGCCAGTTCCAGTGCCATGGACTTGGTGAGGTTCACGACCCCGGCCTTAGCGGCAATGTAGGCGCTTTGGAGCCTGGCCGGCACCAAGCCCAATACCGATGCAATGTTGATGATGCGGCCCGACTTCTGTGTTTTCATGGCCCGCGAGGCTTCGCGGCTCATCAAGAACAGGCCGGTCAGGTCAATCCGGAGCAAAGCATCCCAGGCCTCCAGGCTGTAGTCGTCGATGGTTTTCCGTTCGGCGGCTGGCACGCCAATGCCAGCGTTATTGATCAGGATATCAACCCGGCCAAACTCTTGAATGACACGGGCAACGCCAGCCACCACACTGTCAGGTTGGCCAACGTCCAACGCAAAGCCGAGGCACCCTCCACCGGCTTGAGATGCTGCGGCGGCCCGGTCGGCATCAAGATCGGAATACACCACACGCGCGCCATTTCGGGCTAGCGTATCGGCAATAGCCTGGCCAATGCCCTGCGCCGAACCGGTCACCAGCGCAACTTTGCCATCGAGTTCGACTTTCATCGGAGTCCCTGTTGCGTTATCAGAAAAATGCTCGCACGAAGGTGAGCGATATTGAGGGCACGTAGGTGATAAGCCCCAGCCCCAGCACCAGAACCAAGAACATGGGCATCACTGCCCTGAACGTGGCTTGCACCGACGTGCCGGTGATCGCTGACGGTATGAACACCAGCAAGCCGTAAGGCGGGGTGAGACCACCCAGCATCAGATTGACCACCACAATGATGCCGAAATGAATGGGGTCTACCCCAAGTTGCAAGACCAAGGGCAGCGTCAGCGGGACCACAATCAACATGATCGCTGTCAGGTCAAGAAAGGCCCCGGCGATCAGCATCACAATATTGAGCAAAAGCAGGATCAGCCATGCCTCGTTCACATGCACCACCATGGTTTGTAGGAACTGTTGTGGCACGCGTCCTGAGATCAGGACCCACGCAAAGGGTGCAGCAACGCCAATCATGAAACCCACCATGGCACTGTCAACGCTGGATTCTCTCAGGCCGTTCCAGACCTCTTTGAACTTGAGGTCACGGTAGTAGAACATGCCAATGCCCAGGGCGTAGATCACTGCCACCACGCCCGCTTCTGTGGCCGTCACCACACCAAAGCGGATACCGCCAATGATCAGCACCGACAGCATCAGCGCTGGGATGGCCTGCTTCAGCGGACTAGAGACGGACTGCCAACCGGGCCGCGGCGTGGCCTCGCCATAACCATGGCGACGCGCCAGCACGTAGACAGTCAACATCAGCAAGGCTGCGATCAATAGCCCGGGCAATATGCCGGCCAAGAACAATTTGCCCACGGATACATTGGCGATTGACGCAAACAGAAGCATCGCGATGGATGGCGGAATGATGTTCGGCAAAATTGCAGATGCAGCGATCACAGCGCAACAGAACGGCGCCGGGTAACCGTTGCGGACCATCTCGGGGACCGTCATCTTGGCCAGCAGAGATGCGTCTGCAGTCGACGACCCTGAGTCAAACCCAAAAAACACACTGGTCAACACATTGACCTGCGCCAAACCGCCACGCAAGTGGCCTACCAGCGCGCGGGCAAGAGCAATCAGCCTCACCGTTAGGCCGCCGGCGTTCATGATTTGCGCTGCGGCGATGAACAAGGGAATCGCCAACAGGACAAATTTGGAAGAGCCCACCACCACGTTGTGCACCACCGC
>CAIWHS010000524.1 GCA_903912515.1 uncultured Planctomycetaceae bacterium | reverse complement strand
GCCGTGTGCTCGCCTGGGCCTTGGTGGGTCTGGTGGCTGCAGCCGGTTCTAAGTTGATGGCACAGGCAAAACCGGCTGCGCCAGCACCCGTGGCGGCAGCCCCGGCTCCTGCAGCTCCAGCCACCCGTTACCTCACTAAGCTCGATATCCTGCCGCCACAGATCACGCTCAGCACCAAGCAGGCCAGGCAAGTGGTGGCAGTTCAAGCCACCTATTCCGATGGCATCACCGAAGATGTCACCAGCCAAGCCAAACCCCGCCTCAGCAATTCAGCAGTGGCTAGGTGGGAAAAAAATATCCTGTTGCCTGTCGCCGATGGCCAATGCGAGCTCATAGTCGAGCACGCCGGCCGCGCCGTCATGGCCCCGGTGGCTGTGATCAAGGCAGCCGAAGAGCGCCCTGTTAGCTTTCGTCTCGATGTGATGCCCATTTTCATGCGCGCAGGTTGCAACGCTGGTGGTTGCCACGGCGCAGCCCGTGGTAAAGATGGCTTCCGCCTCTCACTCTTTGGCTTCGACCCCGAAGGTGATCACTACCGCCTCACCCGAGAATTGAACGGTCGCAGGCTCAATATGGCCAGCACCCAGGAAAGCCTGCTGCTCGAAAAAGCGGCTGGTAAAGTTGCCCACACCGGGGGCGCTTGTTTTGCTGAAAATGACATGTATTGGAACTCCATCGTCCGCTGGCTCGATGCCGACGCACCCAATGATCCCGCCACCATCGCCACCTGTGTGGGTGTGGATCTGTATCCCAAAAACAGCGTCCTCAATGGCAAGGGTGCAGCCCAGCAAATGGTTGTGAAAGCCCGCTACTCCGATGGCAGCGAACGCGATGTCACCCACTTGGCCCTGTTCCTTTCCAGTAACGATGCCAGCGCCAAAATTGCCAAAGACGGTTTGGTAACCGCTGGTGAAAGAGGCGAGGCCTTTGTCATGGCTCGCTTCGCCACCTTCACAGTTGGCAGCCCGCTGATCGTCCTGCCCAAAGACTACCAGTTCAAATGGGATACCCAAACCGAGAACAACTACATCGACAAGCTGGTCAATGCCAAGCTCCAAAAGCTGCGCATCACCCCCAGCGGCACCTGCACCGATGAAGCCTTCCTCAGGCGTGTTTTCCTCGATGTCGTCGGCACCATGCCCACAGTTGAGGATTACCAGAAATTCATGGCCAACCCCTCCCCCAAAAAACGCGAGGAACTGGTTGACGAGCTTCTCACACGCAAGGAATTTGTGGAACTATGGGTTCTTAAATGGGCCGAACTGCTGCAGATTCGCAGTTCCAACCAAATGAGCTACAAGGCCACCCTGCTCTACTACAACTGGCTCCAAGACCGCATCGCCCGCAATGTCCCGGTCAACGAGTGGGTTATCGAGCTATTGGGCGCATCGGGCGGCACCTTCAAAAACCCCCCCACCAACTACTATCAGAACGAGACCGATATTCTGAAAGTGACAGAAAATGTCGCCCAGGTTTTCATGGGCATGCGCGTCCAGTGCGCACAATGCCACAACCATCCGTTCGACCGCTGGACCATGGACGACTACTACGGCTTCGCAGCCTTCTTCTCACAAATCGGCCGCAAAGCCGCTGATGATCCTCGCGAGGTGGTGGTCTTCAATTCCGGCGGTGGCGATGTCCGCCATCCGGTGGGTGGACGTGTCATGTCCCCCAAGTTTCTCGGTGGTGTCGCCCCTGATTTGACTGGTAAGGATCGTCGCCAAGCTATGTCCCAATGGCTAGCCTCAGCCGAAAACCCCTACTTTGGCACCAACCTGGCCAACATGGTTTGGGCCCATTTTATGGGTAAGGGCATTGTCGATGAGGTGGACGATGTGCGTGTTAGCAACCCCGCCAGCAACCAGGAGTTGCTCGACGAGTTGGGCCGCAAGTTCACCGAATACAAATACGACTTCAAGAAGATGGTCAGGGACATCTGCAATTCGCGCGCCTACCAACGCGCCACAACGACCAACCCGTCGAACGAACT
>CAIWHS010000523.1 GCA_903912515.1 uncultured Planctomycetaceae bacterium | reverse complement strand
GAGCAGATAATTGACCAACTCGAACTTAGTGCCGCCAGCACCTCTCCCGAAACCAGGATACCAGCTTGCCGCCCAAGGGTCGTTACTGCGGTACAGCAACCAGCCGGGCTCCACTGACAAGTTTTCAGTCTGGGTCTTATACTGCCAGTCATTGAGTTCCACGATCCCGCTGTTAACCCCACCGCCAACATCCAGATCAAATTTGCTATTCGCCGCCAGCTCAGTTGTTGCCGGAGCGCTCAATGTAAGTGTGAGCGACCCATTTAGAACCGGGCTCATTTGCAGGATGGTGGTGCCCTGAAGGATGCCGGGACCTCTCACCGGCATGCCTGCCCTTACAAAGTCTGAACCTCGCCAGAGGAGAGCCTGTGAACCTTTGATGACTTCCACAGGCCCGTAAGGCTTTCCATCGAGCATCACTCGAACCGACATGGAGCTTTTCTGCGCTGGCTGACTCAGCGCCAGATAACTACCCGAAGCCCGCGTCGCCTCGGAAGCACCCGCTGCCATGGTGTATGGTCCAAAAATGTTCCCATTGATGTTAAACATCAGATTCCTTGCTTCGCGGAACGTTGTCGGTGCCGTAAGCAGCACGCCGGGAGTCGTATTCGTTTCAAACACAAGTGATCCGGTTGGCGATACTGACCGCACTCGTACATTGCCGTTGCCCAACAAATTCGTAAGGGTCGGGGTATTGTTGTAACTCGGCACAGGCTCGGTCCCGCCACTGACGGGGTTTACTATGTTTCGAATAATCAACAAAGAGCCGCTTGCCAAGGACACGGATTGTCCCACCTGAATAGCGCTCGAATCCAAGCTGCTCACCACCGTGTTGTTTAAAAACACCCCTGAATCCGAGGTGACTAGAGCGCCAGTTTTCGAAAAACTAAAAGTTCCATTAGTCGTCGCCGTAGATAAGGCCGACAAAACCAACCGATTGTTGATACCGTCAATTTCAACAATCCGAGTCCCTCCGGGGATCCCCGCCCCGTCCACTTGAAGTCCCAGCTGCAGACCGTCCACCGTTGAAACGCTCAGGACAGACCCGCCGCTTAATATTTGCCCCTTCAAAGTGAGCCTGCTTCTGCCGTAAGTCAGATATAAGTCCGACAAACTCGTCGAAGCGATGGCACGCTGGTTTAAAGTAAAAGAACCGGCACCTAGCGTATCGCCAGCGTTCCCATTGGCGCTGGTTAAGTCAAAATAACCCCCGGCTAACACCGAAGTTCTATCACCAAGCGGAATCCCAGTGGGCGCTGACCCGACGAAGTAAGGTGATAAAAAAACCGTTCCGTGAGGAATTGCTGGGGCGCCAAGAGCCCTGCCCCAGGAGGCAAGCTTTTGCCACTGGTTAGCGAGACCGTAGGGACCGAACGGCTCGGCGAGGTCAGAGGAAAGACTTCCTGCACTGATCTCCGAGGGCGGTGTATCGGCTCCAAGCCCCGATCCGCTGAGAATTACCAATGATCCGCCCGCTGTCAGCTGCAACCCCGGAGCCGACAGCACCTCTGGATTCACAGTCAAAGTGTAAGTACCCGTCTTGGTGGCGGACTGCGAAAGCGTGAGCGTCCCGCTGATCACCCCGGTGACTTGAGTTCCATACGGCAATCCACTCCCCATTACCGTCATTCCCACCCGCAAACCTGATGTCTGCTGGTATGTATTTCCTGATCCAGGGGGCTCTTGGTAAGCACCCACCGTGATGGTGTTTGAATTCAAGGTGACCAATGCATCTTTCAGGGTCACAAAAGGTACCGTCGCGACAAAACTCGCTAAACCGGTCAGTTGTGATGAGGGGTACCCAAGGGTTCGGCCGCTCAAATTTAACTTCGTCCCTTCCGCGGTATTCGTGAAGCTGATCAGCGTTGTGTCACTGGATAGGTTCAAACCCGAAATAGACAGCCCCGGGGTCAGTGCGCTGCCCGCCCCAATCGATTCCACTTGGGCTTCCAGCGAATTCGCAGCGGCAAACGCACCCTCAAGAGGAATGACATAGTTGGGATTCACCACAATAATCTGCTCACTCGAGTCGGCCTCAGCCGCCTTGCTGAGCGTGAGCGAAAGCCCGTCCATCGCCACGGATTGAACAAACGCGTCCGCCGGTATTCCCGTGCCGTAAATAGGCTGGCCCACTATCGAGTACCCGTTGGCTGTAGAATCCAAATACAACGCCTTAATAGCCGCTGCGAACTGCACTACCGAACTTTCAGCGGTGGTGCTAGCTCGAGGAATTTG
>CAIWHS010000522.1 GCA_903912515.1 uncultured Planctomycetaceae bacterium | reverse complement strand
GGTGATTGGTTGGACTTATTACCAAAAGATGGCTCCTAGGTCGCGTGACGGGTTTTTGAAAAAGGCCGAGTTTTGGCGCCCCATTCAGGAACTGTTGGCATCGCCTTTGGAGTTGATCAATAAGCCCGCGACACTTTTATGCGTTTTTGCCATCGCGCTGATGATGGCGACGATTCCGATGTCTATGTCGCGCGGTGGGTCGCTAGCGCTGGTTTCTTCCATGATCTTTACCGCCATCGCTTGGGTAAGTGCTGGGAAAAGCAGGGCGAAAAAGAGCAAGGGTAGCTCGGGGTTCGAGGCTCGCAACTTGGTTTTGGCCCTGTGGTTGGCATTGCCTGTTTTTGGCTTGGTCGCCTGGTTTGGCTGGGATGTGATTGGCAAGAGGCTGGGCACAATCACCGAAAAGGCAACCCTGCAGGAAGACCGGGTCAATGTGTGGCTTCCCCTGCTGGATTTGGTGCAACAATACCCCCTGACAGGAACCGGCGCGGGAACCTTGGGGGTGGTGGAACCGATTGTTCGCAAAATTGGCGGATATCCGGGGGTGGTTTTAGACCATGCCCACAACGAGTACCTCGAGGCCATGGTTGAAGGCGGTGTGGTGCGGCTGGCTATCACGCTGTTGATGGTGTTTTGGTTGGTTCGCATGGGCATGCGGGGGATCAGGCGGCACCGTGGTGAGCCGTCGGCACTGATGCCTGTCGGCCTGCTGTTTGGCCTGTTGGCTTTGGCTATCCATTCCACTGTGGATTTTGGTGTGCATATGGCGTCTGTGGCTGTGCTTGCCACTGTGTGTCTGGCGCATCTTTCAGCCCTATCTCGCCGCCAAACCACCGATCGCCTTGAGGCGCAAGACCATGAGGAGACCAGCGTTTGGGTGCTGGATGGCATGGTGGCGCGGCTGGGTGGTTGCCTGCTGGCGATTTGGGCTCTTTTGTTGGTGAATGATCTGGCCACGGGGTCGACGGTTTTCCGCCTGCAAATGGAGGCCGATCAGCAACCCTTCACCAACGCCGGGCAGGAGCGTCGCATTCAGTTGCTTGAGAGCGCCGCCCGCTTGCGGCCATGGATGCCTGAAATTCATGAAACCATCGGCCTAGCGGCGCTGGATATGGTTTCAAGTCAAGACACCACCAACCGCGCTTTCAAGCGCGAGGTGCAACAGATCGCGGATACGGATCTTATTTTGGATGTGCTGGGCGGCCCGTTGCGCTACAGCCCGTTTGGCCTTTTTGCGGGGCAATTGCTGATTGAGAAAGACAGATCCAGCCAGCCCGATGTGCAATGGGCAAATAAATATTGGGAAGAGGGTTTGGCCGAGTTGGCCCGCTGCAGGGCGCTATCGCCCATATACCGACGCAGTCATGCCTACATGGGGCTGTTTGCCGACCGGTTTGAGAAGTCTGAACCCGCCTCGGTGCATTTGTACCGCTCGGCCCTGGTGTATTCGTTTGACCCTGACCTGTGGTACTCGGCAGGTGTTGCCAGCTGGATGGAAGGTGACAAAGCCACCGGCCCCAATGCCAGCAAAGTGCGGGCGGAAGACCAAGGCCGGGCCGCGGTGTTGTGGCGCAATTCCCTACGGCGCTCCACTGCCCATTTGCCGGATATTCTTTCCCGTTCACTGGAAGGCGAAGAGCCCGCCAAACTGTTGGAAAAGTTGCTGCCCGATGAGCCGGGGGTTCTTCTGGAGGCGATACGCCTCCACAAGCCATCAGACCGCAAGAAAGACCCAAGGCCGGGCCTGCTTGAAGCTGCCCGTCAGCAACTGATCGAGCAGGCGGCTGGTGCCTCGGCGGCCAATTGGCGCGCCTTGTCCGAGTTGCAGCAGAAATTGGGGGAGCCGGAAGGGAAAGTTCTCAATTCGCTGCGCAAGGCGGTGTCGCTCACACCCACCTCACAAAAGGCTGCGATAGGTTTGGAATTGGCCCGAAGGCTGGAAGAAAACGGCCTCATCGACGAGGCCCAGCGGTTGGTCGATCAAGTGATTCAGGTCGATTCTGAGAACAAGCTGGCCAAAGAGATGCAACGGGTACTGAGGCGCAACCAAGAATTGGCACCCTATTTGGACCCGCCTAAAGTCGATTGAATGGTAAGTCAGCAAGTCTGCAACTTTGTAAGGCTGCAGGGCTAGCTAGCCCCGCACTTTGTACCAGATGATTTTCAAATACTCTGCCAGTACCATCTCCAGGCCACCGGGAGATTTCCACCATTGGGCGGGATCAAACCCGGGCGATGGAGCGGGCAGCATGTGAATGCGGGCCAAGTTGCCGATCTTTTTTTGCAATATCCACCCGGCCCTGCGGGTGTGCCAATTGGTTGTGACCACCAATACCGACTTGCCGCCGCTGGCCCGCAGGAAATCGGCCAAGCGCTCCCCTTCACCCAATGTGCCATCCACTTCCCCGGGGAGGGGGACAATATCGATTGGGGCAACTCCGGCTTTTTGGAGGATCAGCGGGATCAATTCCCTTTCAGTTGGATCGAACGGGACCTCGGGTTCAAAACGGTCGGACGGTTGGCTGTAGAGCACTTTTTTTGATAGGCCCTCACGGTATGCCCAGGCGGCAACCACCGGGCGCACCTCGGCATCGCCCCCCAAAACGAGCAGGTAATCACACGGGGTTGGCTTGTCCTGCACCACCAACCACTGACCCAGAGACGGGCCCCACCAACCGATATTGCGGTAAACGACCATAATTACGGCAATCCCGATTAGTAATATCCAGAAGTTGCCTGTAAGCATTCTCATGGCACCCACTCCAAGGGGTTGGCGGGTTGCCAATATGGCCGGCCGTTTTCATCCAACGGGTTGAAGCGGTTTGGGGCCTCGCCTTCGCCGGCCAACAGGGCATAGCTGCCCAGGAACCAGCCGGTGGCGACATCTTTCCAGC
>CAIWHS010000521.1 GCA_903912515.1 uncultured Planctomycetaceae bacterium | reverse complement strand
GTTGGGGTGCACTGCCATGCTGGCATTGGCCGAACCGGGACCATTTTGGCCGCCTTTTTGATCAGCCAGGGCAAGACCATGCGCGATGCCCTGCGGGAATTGCGCGCCATGCGCCCCGGCTCGGTGGAGACCAACGAGCAGGAAGATGTGCTGATCGCATTTGAGGGACTGAAGAAGGACTGATCTCTTGGGTGGATTTACCCATCGGCCATCCACCCTAGGCGCATGCCTTGGCTCGTCGGCAAGGAAGGCGGATCGGAGAAATTGGTTGAAACCAACCCCGCCGCCTGGTCGATTAATTTTACACCTCTTGGGTATTTGCCACGTCCCGTGCGCTTTGGGGGTAAACATGATGGTGCATGGTCCCATGCCCCTGCTGAGAAACCATCACCTTCTGGCCAGCACGGATCTGGATCAGGTCCGTGAGGTCACGGGAAAGCTATGGACCAAGCATGAGGTGACAGTGAATGGCCGAAAGCCATTTCAGACCCTAGTCAACTGCTTCCAATCAAATGACATCAGCCTCAGCTATGTGGATTGCTCCACACCCCTGCGGGTAGCCTGCGCCTCTGCCACCGGGCAGTATATGGTGCAACTGAACCTGGGAGGTGGCGCCGAGCACCGGATCAACGGCAACCTGGAAATCAGCGACCGCGGCAGGGCGGTTATTGTGGGGCCTCGGCAGGATTTGGTGATGGTGGCACGGCCCACCCGCGCGCTGATCCTGGGGCTTTCTCCAGGTTGGCTAGAAAAAAAACTGTCTACCCGCGGTTTGCCAGAGAGCAATTCCCCCCGGTGGATCTCCGGTTTCAACACGCGCACGGGGCGGGGACGCGCTTTGCGTAAGCTGTGCCTGCAAACAGCCCGCGATCTCGACTACCCTGCCAGCCTTTTGCGGGCTCCCCATTTCTTCGCCCATGTGGTAAGCCGTTTGCGCCAGTTGCTTCTCGATTGCCTCCAGGAGTCGGCACCCGGCGGGGACCAACAGCCTCCTGTGGCCTCTGGCTTGGGCCGGCTGATGACCCTGGAGGGCTGGATGGCCGAGCACCTGCACCTGCCACTGGGCATCGATGAGCTTGCCAGCCAAGCCGGCCTAAGCCCCCGGGCGGTGCAGATGGCATTCCGGCAGCACAGGGGTGTCACTCCCTTGGAATTCTTGCGGACCCTGCGGCTGGACGAGGCGCGTAAGAGGTTTAGCAGCGGCAGCGGCCTTTCCGTGGCCGAGGTGGCCGGCAGCCTGGGTTTCACCCATCTGGGGCGGTTCGCTGGGCATTACCGGCAGCGTTTTGGCGAATCCCCAGCTCAAACCCGGCGCAAGCAGGTAGGGCCATAAAAACGGACATTTATCCAGATAGCGAAGATTCCTATCGAGAAACAACCGAAACTATCCAAAAAACGACAAAACTCTTGCCATTTCAAGAAAACTGTCCAGAAAGCGCATTTTTGATAATCCAAAAATCCAGTGTATTTTTCGCAAATTGCACAAGATTAAGTGCTAATATTCATTAATATGCACTGGCTGGGCAATTTCCCAAGGGTTTTCCGTGGCGATTTTGTGACTTTCCATCGGAACCACCGATGAAGGTCTCGCCCAGCACAAGTTGTAGCCACCAGCCGCAAGGCGATGGTTCATTCAACCGGCAGGTCGGCCTCGTCTTTATAGATAGGCCCTTCCCAAGGTTTGAGGTTCCAGTCAACTGTTGGATCGTGATTGAACTTTTAGACACCCAGGATTCACCCTCCCATGTTCACGCACCTGTTTGGCCGCTTGACCAACCGCACCTCCTCACAAGCCACCCCGCGCCAAAGGGTGGCCTTGAACCTTGTGAGCCTTGAAGAAAGGGTTGTCCCCGCCCAGATTCTATTGGCGTCGGGCGCAGATGCTTCCTCCACAACCTTTTGGGCAAAAGAACCGCCTTCACTAGGCATAGAGACTGATAGCATATATCCAAATGGAGTCTTCAATTTGCTGAAGGATGCAAATGGCCTTCCCATTGATTTCAACAAGGATGGATCTGGTGATCTGGTCCAGTTCGGCCTTGTTAACAATGTTATTAATTACAGTCAGGGTTGGGATAGTAATGGAAGGCAGCTCGCACAAACCGTAGCCGCCACTAGAGGGCCCGGCATAGCAGCTTTAATGAATAGGGGCGATAAATTCGAGACAATTCCACAACCATCAGGCTCGCTTTTAGATTCTAACATAGTAGGCGGTACCAGGTCCTGCGTGGTCGATTTAAATGGGGACGGTTATCAAGATCTTATGATTATAGCGGATGATCAACCGGCAATCGGGGTGTACAAATATCTTTATAATCCAGCCACGCAGGCTTTTGGTAATAGGATAAAAATCGGGAATATTAATGTTCCAGAAACCGCCACGGCCTACGGCGAAGCAGTGCTTAGAGATTTGAACAATGACCAACTTCCAGATCTGATCCTGCCCTTTTTCACCGCCCCTGCAAAAACTAACCAGGGGACTATCATTCCGGGAATTTTTTCTTTGACCGGATTCGGGGCGTATTTGGGGAAGACTGGCCCCGGCGGTACCTTTGAAGGCGTTTTCGAGGCCGATCCATACTTCACGGTTCCATTGACCGCCACCAATCCCAATTATAAAGGGTGGGATGGAAAAAACGGTCTCACGTTACAAGCTGGTTTTCCTACCGATCAGTTAGCTCCGAATGCCAACCCAGGCATCGCCGATTTTAATAATGATGGCTTCTTGGACATGGTTTTGCCGGAGGCGAACGGTGTGACCTTTGTCTTGAACCCCGGAAACGGTCGATTTGACACGGGAGCCCGGGTGTTTGTCCCGACAGCAACCGGCAGGCAGGCAGCGTATTTGGTGGTTGGGGATTTCAACAATGACGGGCTTGCCGATGTGGCAAGCAGTCCAAACATCGTCAGCATTGATTCATTTTCAGACGATATCTGGAATGCCGTGCAGGCACCGCTGACTCTGTTCATCAATTCAGGATCTACTGCTTCGGCATTGCAATTCACCGCCACCCCATTGTTTGTCGACCCAGTTATGGAATACCCCGGGTCGATTGCGGTGGGAGACCTGAATCTGGACGGAAACCTCGATCTTGTGATCGGCTCTGGGAAGCCGAAGGATACCCAATACAGTGTGGCCCAAGGGGATGGTCAAGGAGGTTTCACCTTCACCGCGGGAGTGGGCTACACCAACAGTGCCCTACATTATGTCCCTTGGTGGTTGACAAATATTCAGCTCGTCCCGTATGAGAGAGCGATAACTAGCATTTCCATTTCGGACATGAACTCTGATGGCATGCCCGATGTGGTTGCTTTAGGCAATCATATCCATACAATAACAAAAGTGTACGCGGTGCCGGTCACGGGCATCTCCTACAACACCACCTTCACGGTACCCTCCGCCACACCACCTGTGCTGCCAACTGCCGCATTGGGCATTCCCTATTCGCAGCTTTTGGGTCATCAGGGAGGAGATAAAAGCCAGAGCTATGAATTTTTCCTCAATCCGAACAGTGTCAGGTTGCCTGCCGGATTGACCCTGAGCCCGGATGGACGGATCAGCGGCACCCCCACCACGGCCGGGGCCTACCAATTGCTTGTCGATGTGGTGCAGACGAACGGGCTGAGGGGGGAAAGCTTTGTGAATTTACGGGTCGATAACTTTACGCCCGGCGGCCTTGTCATCACTCCGGGTTCCCTTCCCGGCGGAACTGTGGGGGTTCCCTACAACCTGCAATTGGGGGCAACCGGCGCCACGGGTGCGGTTTCGTTCGGGATTAGCTCCGGAGCCCTTCCTCCCGGTATGGCCCTGGGTACCAACGGGCTGATCAGCGGCAGCCCGACAAGCACCGGATTCAGCTCTTTCACAGTGGGTGCCACCGACAGTTCCGGCACTGTCGGTTACCGGTCCTACGACATCACCGTGGTCAACCCGACTGCCGCCCTGGCACCGCCATTCATCGTTGCCGGTTCCGGGCAGGGAGGTCTGGTATCGATATTCAACGCCGACGGGGTGCTTCGGCGGACCATTTCGCCTTACGGGACCAGTTACTTGGGTGCCGTGACCGTGGCCCAAGGTGATGTCAACGGTGACGGCGTGGCCGACCTCGTCACCGGCACGGGCGCCGGTGTGGCCCCCCATGTGCTGGTGCTCGATGGCAACACACTCGCCGTGATCAGCTCGTTTTACGCCTACGCTGAGCAGTTTCTCGGCGGTGTGCGTGTCGCCGCGGGCGATGTGGACGGCAATGGCAAGGCCGAGGTCGTCACCGGCACCGGACCGGGCAGCGCGCCCAATGTATGCGTGTTCAATGGCACAACCGGCGCCACCCAGCAGAGCTTCTACGCCTACGCACCCGAGTACCTTGGCGGCATCAATGTGGGCGCTGGCGATGTCACAGGCGACGGCAAAGCCGACATCATCACCGGCAGCG
>CAIWHS010000520.1 GCA_903912515.1 uncultured Planctomycetaceae bacterium | reverse complement strand
TAAAAACCCTGCGTTCTCCGGCCATCGCAAATCCCCCTCACCTAGACCTCGGGCTTCACACGATCTTAACCCACTGTCCAATTTGGTGGGACCAGGCCAAATACCCGACAAAACTCCACAACCCAATCATTCACCAATCAACACCCCTTCCCTCCGCCTACTTCTTTTGGCCCAGCAAGGCAGCAGCCTCCGCGCGAAAACGCTTTAGCTCGGCATCGTCCTTCTTGCTTTTTTCCATCCATTGCACCGACTTGTCATACCATTCGCGGGCCTTATCCTTCGCGCCAAGCTGCCACTGGGCCATGGCGAGGAAAAAACCAAAAAGGGCCTTGTCTGAATCTTCGGCCTGGCCCTGGCTCATCGATTTTTCCAGGTCCGCGATGGCTCCCATCCAGTCGCGGTTGCGATACCGGGCGACGCCAAGCGTTTGGAGGAAACTCCATTCGGTCGGCGACTTTTCTACCGCCTGCGCGGCAAGATCAACGGCACGCTGCGAGTCCTGAAGCCGGACATCGCTTGCGGTGGCTAGCAACCAGGCCAGCTTGTTCATGCTTTGCAGCGTGCGAGGGTGATCCTTCGGCAGCACCCGCTTCTGCGCCTCCAGCACTTCCTCATAAAGCTTCTTACTCTCCTCATGGCGGTTCAGCTTCCCGTAAGCAATTGCCAGGTTGTTCATGCTGATAAGCGTGCTTGGGTGGTCCTTGGGCAGCACCCGCTTCCGGGCCTCCAGCACTTCCTCAAAAAGCTTCTGCGCCTCGCCATCGCGGTTCAGGTCCGTGTAAGTCATTGCCAGGTTGTTCACGCTTTGAAGCGTGCCAGGGTGGTCCTTGGATAGCACCCGCTTCTGGGCCTCCACCACTTCCTCCAAAAGCTTCTGCGCCTCGCTATCGCGGTTCAGCGCCCTGTAAGTCATTGCCAGGTTGTTCATGCTTCTAAGCGTGTCAGGGTGCTCCTTGGGCAGCACCCGCTTCCGGGCCTCTAGCAATTCCTCATGAAGCTTCTGGCTCTCCTCATGGCGGTTCAGCTTCCCGTAAGTCATTGCCAGGTTGTTCATGACAACAAAAGTCTCTGGGTGGCCCTCGGGCAGCACCCGCTTCTGCGCTTCCAGCACTTCCTCATAAAGCTTCAGCGCCTCGTCATGGCGACCTGTGTCCAAGTAACCTTTGGCCACCCTTTCCTTGCCTCTTAGCACTTCAGGGTGGTCCTCGGGCAGCATCCCCTTCCGCCTCGCCAGGACTTCCTCCTTAAGCTTCAAACCATCCGCCTGGCGACCACGCTGGTCGTACCCCAAGGCCAAGTTGGACATGGTGTCTAATGTTAACGGGTGGCCGTCGGGCAACACCTGCCTGCATTTGGCCAGCACTTCCTCCGTGATCTTGAGCGACTCGTCAAAGCGACCCATAAGGTAGTTAATGCCTGACAAATTACCTTTGCTGCCAAGCGTGTCGATATTGTCCGGGCCCAGATTCTGTTCATATAACGCCAATGCCCGTTCTTTCTGCTTCAGGGCCGACTCGTACTCGCCGAGATATTCAAAAGTTGCGCCCAGCGAAGACCGCAACTTGGCCTCGACCAGCGGCTGATCCGCGAAACCCTCGTCTAGGGCCGGCAGACTGGCGACGATCGCCTTGCGCAAGGTCACCTCCGAGCCCAGACCGCCATCCAGACCCTCCGGCCGGGCGGCCGCGAACACCCGGTCCTGAAAGAATTGCACCACCGCGTTCGCCTCGGCTTCCTTCTTCCTGGCCTCTGTCTCTTGCGCCCGGGCAAACTCCGCCTGTTTCTTGGCCTCAGCCTCTTGAACGCGGGCAAACTCCGCCTGCTTCTTGGCCTCGGCCTCTTGCACGCGGGCAAACTCCGCCTGACGCCGGGCTTCCAGCAGGCCCCATGTGGTGCCAATCACCCCCATCACCAGGGCGATGAGCACCAGACTACCGGCGAGCACCTGACCTCGATTCCGCTGCACGAACTTCTTGAAACGATAGCTCGAACTCGGCGGACCAGCGGTCACAGGCTCGTGGTTCAGGAACCGCTCAAGGTCCTGGGCGAAACCGTTGGCCGTCTCGTAACGACGCTCGCGGTCCTTGCTCAAAGCCTTCAA
This sequence comes from uncultured Planctomycetaceae bacterium, assembly GCA_903912515.1. Taxonomy (GTDB): domain Bacteria; phylum Planctomycetota; class Planctomycetia; order Gemmatales; family Gemmataceae; genus UBA6894. Next base: position 4,417 of record CAIWHS010000520.1, on the reverse strand, counting down.
TACAATCCAGTCAAGCTCCCCCTTGACGAATGAAACCAGCTTGAACTGATCCATCTGACGGCTCAAGGACACCTCCGGCGCGCTGTCAACGGCGTTCAGGCAACTGCTCGGCGACACCGGCTCCTTCTCGCGGATCAGCTTCAGCATCTGGTCGAAGGCCACCTTCCTCATCATCTCCTTGCTCAAGGGCGTCACGCCCGTCAACAGTTCGTAAAGAATCACACCAAGCGCGTACACGTCCGCACGCGTGTCAACGTCCACCGCGTTGAATGTCGCCTGCTCCGGAGCCATGTACAGCGGCGTGCCCATCACGCTGCCAAAGGCCGTGACATTCGAATCCCCGCCCGCTTGAAGGTCCGTCTTCGCCTTGGCCAGACCAAAGTCGATCACCTTCGACACCGGCTTGCCGTCATGCGTCTCCACAAGAATGTTCGATGGCTTCAGGTCCCGATGGATGATCCCCTTCTGGTGGGCATGCTGCACCGCCGAACAAATCTGCTGGAAAAGGTTCAGACGCTCGACAATCGTCAGACGATGCTCATCGCAATAGTCGCTCAGCGGTACACCCTTCACCAGCTCCATGACGAAAAACGGCGATCCCGTCTCCGTCGTCCCCGCGTCCAGAAGCTTGGCTATGTGCGGATGGTCCATCACCGCGATCGCCTGACGCTCCGTATCGAATCGCGCCAGTATCTCCTTCGACTGCCCTCGCTCGACCCGAATGAGCTTCAACGCCACCTTGCGCTTCACAGGCTCGGTCTGGTCCGCCATCCAGACCGTACCCATGCCCCCCTCGCCAATCTGCTGGCGCAAAATGTACCGCCCGCCAATCTGCGTACCTTCAGTCTCCGTCGATGAGCCAGGACTGAACGAAAGCGTGGTCCCAGGATCGAAAAAGACGGCCGTGGCATCGACTGGCGCACCTGGCTCTTGCCCGGACATGGCCTGCGTATGCTCCAACAGAAGCTTCTCGACCTGCGAACGCAACAACGGCTGACCCGAACACATCGAATTGATGTACTCCGTCTGTTCGGCCGTCGACCGCCGCTTCAGGGCCGCTTTGACAATCTCGTCTGCAGGCAATGACTCGCTCATCGACACCTCGAATAGGGTCCAACACGCCACCGTGGCGCAAGCTCTTCCAGCCTAATCCAACTCCACCCACTCAAGTCGATTGGAATACTCCGCCTCCAAACACACGCATGAGACGGACACAATTGCCCCAAATCAACTTTGGCCATTCCGACCAATTTGACCATCTTCGATAAGCTTGAACAACTAAAATACCCGCCCCGTAGAGACTCCGAACTCGAAACCGCGGTAACATCCCGGGCTCCTCCCGCCCAAAACAATACCCAGAACCCGACGGAATTCGGTGCCAAGGTTCAGACCGCCGCGGATGGCCATCAGTACCAGACTCCGCCAAGGCCTTGCGGAGGCTCGTACAGTGCCGGTAGTGGTGGAGCCAAGGGCGTGGGAGTCTCTCCATAAAAGCGGCAACGGAAACCGGAGAAGGTTCCCAAGAACGGGGCGGAACCTCTGGAGAGTCGGCATCCACCACGAGATGATCATGAGACATACATAAGGAAAATGGGTTGCCACACAGATTGCGGAAAACCGATTGCCCTTAGAGCTGCCGCTCATAATTGCTGATGAATCGCTCATCATGAATACTCTGAACGAATTGATGAGTGAGATGAATCAGGATCCGATTCCGGATTTAATTATTCTGCAAAATCTTTTTCAAAACTGGGCAAGGTCACTGGCCAGGTTTCTGAAGACGCGTGATCCACACCGATCCGTTCCGCCTTCGCTTCTTTTGGTCCGTGATCATTTGGACGAAAACTTCACTAAAATGACACCACTGGATGATTTGGCCAAGATTGCCTCTATGTCACGCAGCCATTTGTCCCATCTGTTTTGCAAGGTGTTTGGAACCACGATCAGTCGTTATGTGATTCGGAAACGGATGTCTGGTGCCGAACGATTATTGTATGACCTCTCAATCCGCCCAGGGGAGATTGAAAAGGAAGTCGTATATCCTGACATAATATCAGTTTTCAAAGCAATTTAAGAAGGCATTCGGTGTCAGTCCTACTGAATATCGCAAGCGCATAAAACCTGATCTTGCGAGCGAGTAAAAATGGTTTTTCACCTAATCAATTGGCCGGCTTACCGCTGATGCTTTTCTTGTAGTAGTAGACAACCGTTTCCATATCATCTCCACGAGTTCCGGCCAGGAATCTCATGGAAGAACTGAACGCTATTGGATCTGGGCCGAAGAAACGGTACAAGACGCCATCTTGATCGTTTCGGCCACGGTTTATGTGGGTAGGGCATCCGATCCATCGAGTTTGGTGGTTATTAAAACCCCAAGTGAACCCATAGTCGTCTTCCACGTTATTGCCTTCAATGGTGTATGGCTCTGTTTTTTCATCGAGAAGAATCTTGATTCCTCCTGTGTGGAAGACCATATCTGTTTTGTTTTTCTGAATGTACCCGGTGACAAATCCAGCAATAAATCCAGCGCCACTGACTTTTGCCATCTCGACCGTGTTGCCGCGGGGCGGGGTTTCAGGAAATCGCCTGTGCTCAGCGTGGAGGCGGTAAGGAGTCAAAGGTGTATTCAAGGGATACTTGTGCCAGTCCACAACGGTGCCAAGGAATGCTCCCTCCTTGCCGCGAACGAGAATTCGGCAGGACTTTCTGAAGGGAATGGGCAGAAACAGGTTGTATCCGGGTGTGCCCGGGATAAGTGGGTCCTTTTTGCTCGCCTCAGGATTTGGTAATACGGTGAATGCCGCGCAATTAACCAAGTAAGGTTCCCGCTCCTGCATCACACCGAAAAAGGAATTCAGAGGGGCTCGCACCTGCGGTATCTTTTCATCATCCACAGTGATCTCAAGGGTCAACTTGTCCAGATTGTTGATTGTGAGAAACCAGATATGGCGAATGCACCCGGGGCCATTAATATTCGCCAGTTCAGCAACTCCTGTTTTGTCGAGTCTGATTTCTTTTTTATCGCGACGGGACGCAAAAGATGTGGGTAAAGCAACGAGTGGAACCGCTGGATCCTGAAATGTTGAGTGTTCGTTTGCAATGGATGGCGTTACTGCCGGTTGGTTTTGCCCGGCAAATGAAATGGCAAACCAAATTGTCAGGGTAGCTGCCACTCCGCACACCCAATGAATTGAACTCATCTTGGCTATCCATTTCTTGTCGAGCACATTGCCTTCGGCCTTCTTGCCGAAAGAGGGCTTTTAATAGTATTTATAATAAAGGCTTCTGTTCCCTCCAAGGGCGGACGCAGCGAAAGGTGACTTTTATTTATTCGGTCATGAAATAGCGAACCGATCAAGCGGCGTAGGCGAAAGAGGGATGGACTTCCCCAGGAATGGTGGACACCCAGATAAGCTAGTAAAGTCAGGCTGGCAGGTTCAACATGTCCAAGGCAACAAGAAGCTACACGGACGATTACTAGATTGTGGCCGTGAAGCTGGTAACCGAAACGAAGCTTTCCTGAACGGAAGCCGGTAGGCGTTTGGGTATCAATCCCAATTTCATACATCGGTGGAAAGCTCAATTCGAGGCCCAGGGTAAGGACGCCTTTCTTGGCCACGGCAACCTTTCACCCTTGGAAGAGGAAAACCAGCGGATCCGGGCAGTGAACCGGCGTCTGCTGATGGAGATGGAGATTTTAAAAAAAGTCGCGGCCTTCTTTGCCAAGGAATAGCCGTGATTTACGCCTTTATCCTGGAGCACAAAGGTCACTGGTCCATCCAGCTAATGTGCTCGACACTTGGGGTGTCTTCCTCCAGCTTTTACAAATGGACCCAATTCGTCCCTGGCCCGAGAACCCTTGCGAGGAAGGCGCTTCTGGTGGAAATCAAAGCCATTCACTCCGAGGCCAAAGGGCGTTACGGAAGCCCGCATGTTTTCACGGCCCTGAGAAAGCGGGGCCGTGGTGGCAGCTTGAACACGGTGGCAAATATCATGCGCGAAAACCATATCCGTGCCAAACAGGCCAGGAAGTTCCGGTTCACCACGGATTCCAACCATGCCATGCCCGTGGCTGAAAACCAAATGGACATGCGGTTCGATCCTTCTGCGCCCAATAAAAGGGACATTCTACTTTTTCCAACGGCCAAAAAAATACGATTCCCAATAATCCAAGTCTCATTCACCCAAAAAACCACACCTACCCGCCCTGGTAAACCGCCGCGGTCAAAAAATTCCATCCTCCAACACCCAACAACCCCCAGCACCCGGCCCACAATCCAAAACACCCATCCCGTAGGGACTCCGAACTCGAGACCGGAATAACACCCCGGCCTCCACCCCGCCCCCGCGCCACGCCAGCCACCAAGTCCCTTGCTCCCCCTCTCCATTCATGGAGAGGGGGCCGGGGGGTGAGGTT
>CAIWHS010000519.1 GCA_903912515.1 uncultured Planctomycetaceae bacterium | reverse complement strand
GTGGCCCTATCATGCCACCAACAGGCGGAGCGATTACTCCTCCGGGTGGCCCTATCATGCCACCAACAGGCGGAGCGATTACTCCTCCGGGTGGCCCTATCATCCCGCCAACAGGCGGAGCGATTATTCCTCCGGGTGGCCCTATCATGCCACCAACAGGCGGACCGATTATTCCTCCGGGTGGCCCGGCCGTGCCGCCGCCTAACTTCACAAATGTCAAACCGGCAGACTTTTTCGTGCAGTACAAACCAACGGATTTTTCAGCGTTCACAGGTGCAGCACTCGACACCATGACCCCGGACTTCATGAAGAGCTTCACCCCTGAACACATCGCCAATATGAAGCCGGATGCGATCGGGTCTATGGACAAGAATCAGTTCCAGAATCTGGCACCGACGGCGATGACGGGCTTCAGTGCTGGTCAAGTGCAGCGACTGGACCCAGCGGCGATGTCCGGCATGACTGCGGCGCAACTTGGCGCCTTGAAACCAGAATCCATGGCCGGATTCAAGCCGGAGCAGATCGGGGCAATGGCGCCCGAGATGATGTCCAAATTCACGCCTGAGCAGTTTACCAAGCTGGATGCCAAGGCTTTTGAGGGAATTACTCCGCAGCAGATGACGGCGCTGTCTGGCACACAGATTGGCGCCATGGATAAGGACAAGCTGGGCGCCCTGTCTCCCGATGCCATCAAGTCCATGAGTAATGATGTGCTCGCTTCCATGAACAAGACCGCGTTCAAGAGCATGGATGGCGACGATTTCTCGAAGATGATGGTGAACTTCGACCCAGCCAAGTTCTCGCCCAACCAGCTGACGGAGTTCATTCCGCCCAGCTGGAGCATGAACGCGCAGACCGGGCAGCTGACAGCTCCTCCAGGAGCAGGGTTGCAGTTCAAGGCGCTGCCCAATCTTGATACCACGACCATCCAGATGCCCACCTTGCCTGATCTGAACTCCAAGCTCGCGCTTGGTGGAGCCGCGACTGGGGGCAATACGGTCCTGCAGGGAATGACGCAGGCTCTTGGAAGCGTTGACCCAAATCTCAGGTTCGAGCAGGCGGGAGGCGTTCTCAGTGTCAAAGGCACCAGTGCCAATTCCGGCCCGATGGCGGCGTTCATTCCCGACTCCTCGGCCATGATACAGGCTCCTGCGGGGGCCAAACCTGGCATCACACAGGACGCCTCAGGCAGGTTCGTCATTACGACCGCTGAAGGTTACATGGTGCCTGTCATCCCCGCGCTGCAGAACCCCACAGCTCTGACCAACGCCATTCCAGGGCTGAAACTGGATGTGGCAGCCAAGGGAGAGACCCAGATCACTCTGCCCGGCGCCAATCCTATCAATGGCATTGCGGACCCCTTTGTCACCACGTCAACCCGGGCGCCAGGAGTCTACCGCTCTGGCGCGAAGGGCGACGAGGAGGCACTGGTGGTATTTCCGGACGGCACAGCTCAGAAAGTAAAACCTACAATCCAGAGCCCTGATGAGTTCCAGAATGCCACCAAAGGGATCCCGCAGGTCGGCGATCTGAAGGTGAATGTTGATGGCAGCATTACATTGAAGTTCAGTGGTCAGCCGCTGACCTTGAAGCCGGAGTTCGAAGTAGTCCCGGGTGCCGCTGGCACCTCGGTAACGCCTTCGATCACAATGATTGATTCCACCACCGCGGAGTTCACGAACGCTCGGGGAGACAAGCAGCGATTCCAGGTGAAGCCGTAAATGCGCGCTACGACAATCTTTGCTCCGTCAGCTTCTGGTATGGTGGCTACCGGCAAGGGGTTTAGGTAAACGCTCCAAACCCCCACCCCTCTCACGAGGAGGGCGTGGGACAACAAGAGGCTGGCCCCGCAAGGGCTGGCCTTTTTGTTTTTGGGGGTTGGGGGAATTGCAGCTGACATAAGTCGCAGTGGGTGTGGTGGGCTTTTTGTCGTTTAGCGCTGGGTGCGAAATGGATAGGGGTAGCTAGGTGCGCTGAAACCGGGGGGTAGCTAATTTGCTTTGTGCGCTGCGGTGTTAAGCTCCTGAAACCCTGATCAACAGGACGAGCAATGGAAGCCTAGCTATGCAAAACACCAACAATGTTTATCCGTGGGAAGTATTCGACAGCTTTGTTAGAAAGGAATGGGACCATAGTTCTGAGACCGAATCCCACCCTGTGCTAGACGAGGTAGCCCGTGACTTACACACCGGGGCACTTCAGTCTAGGGATATGCAGGGTAGGCCCGTGCAGTCGTGGCAGCACCCCGCAGAATTGGCTAAGTCCTATTTGCTTCCGAGTGAGGTCAATGCACGCCCTGTTATGAAGAGGTGGTTGATGGAGTGGAACCCGGAACAAAAGAGCGGGCTAACACCCCAGGAAGAGGTGGATAAATTTGGGTGGTTGGGGGCCCTCAAGTTAGAAGAAAAACGCCATCGAGCCTTGTTGAAAGCCGGGGGCATTCGTTTCCACAATACCCAACGTGCAGAGTATCTGCGCGCCTACGCCTTAAAACACAAAATCCCAACCAGTCGTGGGGGGGTTCCCTCTGTCGGAACTATCCGAAACGCTTTGTTTTATAGAGGGGGGGCCTAATTCGCGCAGAGCTACAACGCCAAATTTCTTGTGCAGATTCTGCACAAACTTGCACACCGCATACAGCACCCTCCCAGCAGCACCTCAACTATCGGGATTTCCCGCGCTAAGGTAATGAAATATATAAGGAAGCCGGGAATAAAAAAAAAGACAAAAATAGGCTTTGCATGGTGATTCTTGTGCAGCTACGGATTGGTCTCACGCGTCGCCGCTTGGCGACGGGAGTTCAAAGGAATTACACCCATGCACGATTCAACAGACAGAAAAGCAGGTTCGCTAGATATTGGTGCTTACCGGATAAACCAAAGCTATGGCGACACTCTAGGCAGCAAAAAGCTCGTCAGCCACGTTGCAGTCGGCAAGCCAGTTAAGGGGCGCTTTTTTCAGGCTAATGCGGCCACTGAAAATAAGGTTGATGTTTACATATACGAGGACAAGCTTGAGAGTACATTCCATCTTGTTAGTCCGGCGGTATCGGACATTCTTGGTGGCCTGGTGCGAGCCGTCACGCTTCACTTAGCAATAGACCGGGCAAACAATCCTTTTTTAATCCCAGTACCTTTCCCAGCGGAGAGCGGCCAGCGTAACCCCTGGCATCAATCCTTACTTAATGCTATCCAGATTGCTCACCAGCATTGGGTTCGGATTGAGTCTGACAAATCTGCCGGGGTTTACCAGGTCTATGAAGCGCAGGGGGACCTTCAGCCGCCAATCTGGCCAACACTTACTATGGATGAGCTTGTTGGCATCGCGTTCTCGGGCCGGGTGATAGACGGTGTGAACCACCCCAAGGTGCAGTCTGCACTCGGGAGGGTATAAACATGTTTAAGCCATTCACTAACGGCATCTACGTCGTCGATTTTGAATACCACCCAGTCCATGGTATTGAAGGTAACCCACCACATCCTGTCTGTATGGTCGTGCGGGATTTAACAACGGGGATTTCCACCCGATACTTCCGTGAGCAGCTCGAAGGCTTTAAAGGGGCTCCGTTCGATACGGGGCCGGACTCTCTGTTTGTTGCCTACTACGCGCCGGCTGAGGTGGATTGTTTTATCCAGCTCGGGTGGTCTCTACCTGTCAACGTTCTCGACCTTTATGCGGAGTTTCGCAACTTCACTAATGGTCTAACGCTAAGTCACGGTTCCGGGCTGTTGGGCGCGATGGCGCATTTCGATCTGTATTCGATAGCGCCGGAAGAAAAGGCTGTTATGCGGGACCTGATCTTATCGCAAGGGCCATGGACCACGACCCAAGAGACGGCGATCCTTGATTACTGTCAGTCGGACGTGGACGCGTTGGAGCGGTTGTTCCTTAAAATGCAACCCTTGATTGACTGGCCTCGCGCATTATTGCGGGGTCGCTATATGAAGGCAGTCTCCAGAATTCAGCACTGCGGCATTCCTATGGATGTTGGTGTGCTTGGCCGTATCCAGCAGCATTGGGGTGGGGTTCGCGAGCAGCTTATCGACCGGATTGATTCTTCATACGACGTATATGAGGGTCAAATATTTAAGACAGCCAAGTTTGAGGCGTTTCTCTCAAGGTCGGGTATACCCTGGCCTCACCTCCCGACGGGTTCGTTAGACCTCTCCGATGACGCTTTCCGACAAGCTGCACGGGGTTACCCAGAAATAGCGCCCCTGCATGAGTTGCGCTCGAGCCTTTCCAAACTTCGACTCAATGGGCTAACTATCGGGGAGGATGGTCGGAACCGCTATATGCTCTCACCATTTGCCTCCAAGACTGGGCGTAACCAACCGTCTAACGTCCGGGCTATTTATGGGCCGTCGACGTGGATGCGAGGGTTTATCAAGCCGGGGCCAGGGATGGCGGTTGCTTATATCGACTGGGGGCAACAAGAGTTCGGGATCGCCGCCGTCCTGTCGGGTGATCTTGCCATGCAGAAGGCTTATGAGTCTGGTGACCCGTATTTGGCTTTTGCAAAACAAGCCGGTGCAATCCCCGCGGATGCCACAAAGCAATCCCATGCGGCAGAGCGTGACAGATTCAAGGCCTGTATTCTGGGCGTCCAATACGGTATGGGGGCCCAGTCACTGGCCAGTCAGATCGGGCAGACGGTCGATCACGCCAAGATTCTTCTGGACTTACATCGACGGACCTATCCGACCTTTTGGAAATGGTCTGATGCTGTGCAGGATCATTATGCGCTGGGTGGGAAGTTGACAACAGTCTTCGGCTGGGAGTTGCAATCCGCTGTTGAGTTCAACCCAAGAAGTGTACGAAATTTCCTAATGCAGGCTAACGGCGCAGAAATGCTTCGTCTGGCATGTATCCATCTTACCGAGGGAGGTATTAGGGTCTGTGCCCCCGTGCATGATGCCCTGCTCATCGAGGCACCTGTGGAGGAAATCGACGGCATCATTCAAAAGGCGAGGGCTTTAATGGGCCAGGCTAGTCGTGAGGTGTTGGGGCGCTTCGAGCTTACCACTGACGTTGAGGTTGTTCGGTATCCTGACCGGTATATGGACAAACGTGGCAGGGTTATGTGGAATACCGTCAACGAAATCGTTGAGGCTCTGTAATGCCAACCCCTGGCTCACTGCCAGGGGTACCCCCGGCTTACTGCCTGCCCTGTCCATTATTACTAATATTCTTATTTATTTATATGTATGTATGGTAGATGACGCACACATCCCCGTAAGACGAGTTGATATTGGGGTACCTTTGGTCGCTAAAAAGGCCAAGGGTTATTTCCTTCGGGGGCCTATACCGCTTGACTGGCTCCAACGTGCAGCAGGGTTGCCGGGTAAGGCCTATATACTATGCACAATACTCTGGTGGTTCCATGGAATGAACCCGGCAAAGCCAATTAAGGTGACCACGAAGTCGTTAAAGGAGTTTTCGATTTCTGAGGATGCCTACCGCGATGGGCTCAGGCGGTT
>CAIWHS010000518.1 GCA_903912515.1 uncultured Planctomycetaceae bacterium | reverse complement strand
CGTTCGTCACGGCCCGTCTTCGGTTGGTATATGTCTCGGGCAACAAGACTTTGACTGCATGGGTCCAGACCAATCCGAATTCAGGGTGGGTGCGGTTTGGAAGCCCATTGGATTTAAATCCAGGAACTGGAAATTCATTGGCTCAGAAGTGGTCTCTGTCGACGGGGTCTTCTCTTATGGTGGCTTTGTATGCGTATGCGGAAGGGGGAACTGGAGGGCGTGCCATCAGCTTGGACAATCTCTCCATCACCACTCCCGTCGCCCCAGTGATTACCAGTACTCGCAATCTGAATGGTCAAGTAGGCACACCTTTCACGTATCAGATCAGTGCAGCAAACAATCCAATTAGCTACGGGGCGAGCAACCTGCCTGCGGGGCTAGAAGTAAACACCGTTACTGGACTGATCAGTGGAACACCTAGCGCTGCTGGGGTGATTTCGACTGTGGTTCTTTCGGCGACTAGCCCTGCGGGAGCCGGGACTCGGACGAGCACCGCAGTCATCCTTCCTGCGTTCACCAGCCCGAACATGGCCACGGCATTTGTGAACGATTTAGGGTTTACCCATCCAGTTACTGTGGGCACCCATAATTTTGGTGCTAATATGAAATTTAGTGCCACGGGGTTGCCGACTGGGATGACCATCAACGCGACGAGTGGGTTGATCAGCGGAAAACCGACCGTGGCTGGCAGATTCCCGGCGACGGTGACTATCACGGCCAACGGGGTCAGCGCCAGCCAGCGAATCGACTTTACGATCCAAGGTGCGGCTGGGGGAGTCTTCAGCCTTACACTGAACCCACGGCCGACCGACGTGCTCAACCTGCCATTGGGCTTGATTTATAACAAGACAACTGGAGTGATTAGTGGAACCCCGCGCGGCTGGGGAAACTTCACGGCGACAGGTGTTTTCAGTGGTGGAACGACGACGGCTATCAATCTTCGTGTGATGCCGTCGGTTCCGGTGATTGGGGGTCCGGCGAGTTGGATTGCCCAGGTGGGGCAGGGCGCAAATTATCGAATTGTAGCGGGAGGATATGGAAGAGAATGGGCGGGTTGGGACGATTTTAGCTCCGGCACAACGAAGTGGAGAAAAACCCCTGCCGACATGGAAAACCTGGATCTTTGGCCCACGGTAAGCTCTCTTGCAGTCGCCAATGGCGAGCTCAACTATCAGTGTAAACGTGACGATAGGGCTTACTGGACCTATTTGCTCTGGAATCAGGATCTGCCTCTTTACGCCAACTGGGCGGCCTTGGCTAAAATCAAGATTTCAGGAGCGGTTACGCAAAGCAGTTTGGGTTCAAGTGTGAGGGCTGGTTTTCGTTTGGCGAAAATAGAGAAGCCGGCGAGGAACTTTATTGAAGGGAAGCTGTATCAAAGTGGTGGGTTGAATAGCGCCAGGTCAATTGGCTCCCAAAGCCCCTCTTTCAGTTCAAGCGAGTCGCGCAGTGCCAGCGAAGAGGCTTTTCTAGCTTTCTACCATAACGCATCGGATCGCACGTTCTCGTATCACGCAAGCGTACTTACCCTCGAATCAGAACTTCAAGAGCTTGAAACCCACTTAGATTCTAGCTTAGGACTTGGGAGTGCAAATGTGGTGCGCTTAGGAATCGGTGGCCTCACGGAATGGAACTTGGTGACTTCCGGGCAAATTACATTCGATGACTTTGTTCTTCTTCCCGATCCCGACGATATCGAATATCGGGCCTATCTGGTTAACAGTAGCGGCGTAGCCCTGACCAACGGGCAGGGAGAGAGATATTTGCCAGATGGACTAGAGTGTGACCCACAAACCGGCTCGGTGAGCGGGACAGTCAGCAGCGGTGTGGCCGCAGGGGTATATCAGATCCGAACAGAGGCGGAATATCTGACGCCCAACCTCCCGATCCAGGGCCTGCCCCCAGTGAAGGGAGGAAAGACGGTGCCCCTTACACTGCTCCCTGCATTTACGGGGGCCAGCTCGGCAACCGGATTTTTGAATGTTGCTGGATTTACCCACCAAGTAACCGTGGGGACGCATAGCTTTGACTCGAACCTGAAGTTCAGCGCTACGGGGTTGCCGACGGGCACGACAATCAACACGACAAGTGGGTTGATCAGTGGAAAACCGACTGTGGCAGGAACGTTTGGGACAAGGGTGACGATCACTGCAGGAACGGCGACGGCTTTCAAAGATATCCAGATTTCAGTCTACAACGGGGATGGGAACCGTTGGGCGGTGGGCAGCCCATTCAGCTATCAGGTGAATCTGGGAACAGGGGTAACTGGGTATCAAGCCTCAGGTTTGCCGACCGGAATGACAATCAACGCCACCACGGGGTTGATTAGCGGAACGCCCAAAGAGGCAGGGGAATATTCCGTCACTGTCACCGTGCCATCACGGGGATTGTCGACTGTGATTCCGTTTTTCATTCGGCCCATCTATGTGAACTTGGCGGCGACGGGGTTGAACAACGGGACCACCTGGGCCGATGCCTACACCAATCTGCAGACGGCGATCAACGCGGCGGGAACAGGAGCCCAGATCTGGGTGAAGGCCGGCACTTACAAGCCGACCAGTTTTCTTGATCCCAAGGTGACGAACGATCCGCGTAGCCGCTCGTTCGTCCTGAAGGGCGGAGTTTCAGTGTTGGGCGGATTTGCGGGCACGGAAACCCAGTTGGCCCAACGGGATGTGGAGTCGAATCCAACGATCCTTTCGGGAGATTTTAACGGGAACGACTCCGCCACGTGGCCGCCCGACTCCAGTCGCATTGAAAATGCCTATCACGTCATCATTGCACTCAACCAAGCTAGCCTCATCTCCCTGGACGGCCTGATCTTCACCGGCGGAAATGCCAACAACTCCACCTACACTCAACCCAAAAATGGCTCCGCTATTCCTAGCGGGGTTCGGCCTCATGAGGTGGGGGGATGCGGTGTGGTTTTGAGCTCTGAACTTAAAATTGCGAACTGTCTCATTTTTCAAAACTCCTCAGAAAATGATGGTGGAGGTTTATTGGTCTATATCGAGCCCAGCACCTCGAGAAGACTTCGAATTTCCGACACCGTTTTCCGTGCGAACCTGGCTGGCGATGGTGGAGCCATTTCCTTCGGGTCGAAAAGCATCATTTCGGCGAATTCCAACCCGTTCTCACTCATTCGATGTGTTTTTGAGCAAAACCAAGCGAAAGTTTTTCCTGATGCTAACGGAGACGGTTATTTAGACAGGGGCCTGGGGGGCGCTATTTTGATCTCTGACAAGGCCCAAGTTGCCATCAGCAGTTGTGCATTTATCAATAATTCGGTCGACCCCAACAACCTGGTTGGTCCCAAGGTCGGGGATCCTTCCTTTAATCTTCCTTCCGGGCACGGGGGCGCCATTCAAGTGGTTGAAGGGGGTTTTGCCAGGATCTCCTCATCAGTTTTTTCGGGTAACGAAGCTATGTGGGCCGGCGGAGCCATTAATATTGATAAATGGGCCACGGGCTCCGCAGGTCGGGCAGAGATTTATTTTTGCAGCTTTTTTAACAACGAAAGTAGATGGGGCGGGGGGATTAACAACCACCTGAGTCAACTTTCCGGCTTTGGAAACATTCTTTACCAAAACTGGTCCATCGACGGTTCGGGATACGTTAACGACCTTAATAATTCAACCGCATTAAATGGAACTCAATCTGCCAGCACGCTTTATAATTCCCTGATAACAAGCGGTTCGATTTACAACAACACGGGCACGATTGTGGGAGGGAATCCCCAGTTTGCCGATGCGGCGCAACCTGCTGGAGCCGACGGAATGTGGTTTACGGCTGACGATGGGCTAAAGATCGGTGCCGGATCGCCTGCTTTGCGGATTGTGAACAGTGCCCGACCCGTCGACTTCGCAGATTTGGACGAGGACGGCAACACCACGGAGCTTTTGCCATACGACGCTGCCGGAGTGCCTTTTGCCCCCAACCCGCCCTACAACGCAGGGGCATACCAGACAGTCGCACCGTAATTCCAAAAACCTTTGACCTTGCGGAAGACCGAGGCTCAAGTTCCGCACTTCTGGCCGAAGAGTTCGATCTGCCCTACTTCGCCAAGGCTACGAAGGGTTTTAGCTTAAGTTCCGCGCTTGTGACCGAAGAGTTCTATGTGGAGTCGCGGGCAGAAGCGGAAGCCTTCGCGTTTGCAGATTTCGACGAGCCATGGGGATCGGGAGGCGAGAGTTTTACTATCGATGCCTTCGGGCATGAGGAGGATTTGGTGTAAGGGGACAGGCGGACCTTCTTCGCCCCGAACCGACTGGTGCGG
>CAIWHS010000517.1 GCA_903912515.1 uncultured Planctomycetaceae bacterium | reverse complement strand
GATCTGAAACAACCCTAATATTTTTGCCTTCTGATGCCAACCGAAGCATGGTTTCCACAAAATTTGTTCCTTTTCCCCCGGTACCATGCCGGCCATAAAGCCCACAGGTCCGAATGATCCAAGATTGATTGTTTCGCATTCGAACCAAGTGCTCTCCTGAAAGCTTGCTTAGAGCGTAAATGCTTACAGGTAAAGGGCTATCGGTTTCTAACCAGTGATTGTGGGCAGCATTAGACGATTGGGAAGGTGATGTACCAAACACATGGTCAGTGCTGATTTGAACGAAGGGGATGGACTTTTTTGCGCATTGATCCGCCGCATGGCCCGCGGCCCAGCAGTTAGACATAAATGCTTCGGCTGATTGATCTTCCGCTTTGTCTACCCAGTTATATGCGGCGCAGTTAATCACACCGTAGGGCTTATAATTGTCGAGAATTTTTTCCAAACTTCCCGAAACCGTGAGGTCGGCCTGGGATCGGGTAACTGGAATTCCCTTATCCCCTAGCTTTGACATTAGGGCCTGCCCCAATTGACCGGCGGCCCCCAAGATCATCCAGCGCATGAAAACTGCCCTTCAGGCTAATTTGCCCTGAAATGTTTTTTCTTTTTTGCCAAGCACTACCAATAATAAATAAGGTTCCAGCCAGGCCCAATTCCGGCTGACATGGAATATCCCCCTTGGATATAGGTTACTGGTTATGGATCGTTTCAATAAGGGTTCGTCCAAATCGGTTATGAAATGCCTGGCCACCCGTAGGGATTGGCTGGCGAAGGGTATTGGGGTACTGGCAGGAGGTGCCTTAGGGCCGGTTTTGCCGGTAGTAGCCCAACCGGTTTGGGGAAGGTTTGCATACAAGCCAAATCAGGGAAAAGGACCGAACGGGGTTCGCATCATCAACGGAACCCCGGTTTTGGTTGTTCAGGAAGCAAAAGCTGAGGATTTGGGGGCGGCAATCGGAAAGCTGGCGCTTGAGCAGGCCAAGGCGATAACGAATTATCCAAAATCACTGATTTCCCATTTCAAGGTACAGCCGCTCTGGCCGTTTCTGGTTGGGATGGGTGAGCGGATGGTGAAAAAATTCCCCGAGCGGTTTCAGGCTGAATTGGAGGCCATGCAACGCCACTCTGGGGCGAGTCGAGCTGACTTGGTAGCAGGAAATACCCTGTTTGACCTTAAGCAGATGGTGTTGTGTTCGGGCATTGGTTTGGATCGAAGCCGAAGTTCCACGGGAGGGACTTTGTTGGGCCGCAATCTCGACTACCCACCCGTAGGTGATATTGGGCAGTACACGCTTGTTCAGGTTATTCGGCAGGGAGCCGGTTTTCTCAATTTTGCCTCTGTTGGTTTTCCAGGCTTATTAGGTGTTCTTTCTGGCATGAATGAGGCGGGCTTGGCGCTTGCGATTCACGAAGTTGTGGATATTCGCCCGCCCAAAAGAAAATTCAACCCTGGAGGCCTACCCTACGCTCTTTGCTATCGCATGGTGTTAGAGCAGTGCAAAACCGTGGAAGAGGCGAGGAAGTTCTTACTTGCGCTGGAACGATCCACCACCACTAACCTTTTGATTTCTGACCGTGAAAGAACTGCGGTTTTGGAAGTGAGTCCGGATGGTGTGGCAGTCAGACAGTCGGAAGCTGGTGCCACTTGCTGTGCGAACCATTTTTGTTTGGCTGAAAACAGGGCAGATGACCAGGCTAACCCTTATCAGTCGTTTGAAAGGTATAATACTTTGCAGAAAGGCTGCAACATTCCCGGGAAGCATAGTGTTCAAAATATCAAGGAAATTCTCCACTCTACCAACCTTGGGTTTAATACCCTTCAAAGCATGGTTTTTGAATGCGATCCACTCAAGCTTCACTTGGCTTATGGCCCGCCACCCTCCTCCTCTGGGCCATACCGGGAGGTGGATTTGGCGCTCTTACTCAAGCCCTGATCAGGTGAAGGCGTGCCCTTCGAAAAGCGCGCATTAATCTCATTCGAGCGGCATCCTGCCCTATCCCAAGCAGATCGCCAATGGAATCGGTGCCCAAGCCCATAGAAATGCGCAATGTGAGAAGCAGTTTGTCGTTCCCCCTAAGAATCTCTAGCAACGAATGGACATTGCTCACTGAGAGTGCGTTTTGATCGTTTGTTGGGTCTTGGTTGCTGGACAAAGAGTCGAGAATTCCATCCGGAAGACCGACACTAATTTGCCGGGAAGCAAATGACCTTCTCCAATCTTCTGAGAGGTTGATTGCGACGCGCACCAACCAGCGTTCTGGATGTTCGATTTTGGATCCACTTCCAAGGGCTTTCCAGTACCTGAGGAAAGTTTCTTGGACCAAGTCTTGGGCGAGGTGCCTGTCGCCCACCCGTCTAAGCAAGACTTTGCTTATATCCTCACAAAACTCCAAATGGACACGCTGAAAATCCCCGGAAAGGGATCGTACGCTGCCATCGTGTCCAAAGGGCTCCATACGCCTCTCCAGAATGCGCGCCCGATTGGTGGAACGGGTGTTCTTTCTGTTGGACGAGTACGAGGGGCAAACGGATTGAATTGAAAGGGGCCAAGGTGACCATTTCCCTGCTGTCTTTAGCTGGAATACACGATCAAAAGGTTATTTTGTTCGCCAATCTTTCAGCATTTTTCTGCATATCGTCCAAAAGTTTCAGGCCCTGATCCCAAAAATCGGGTTGTTGTATATCCATACCCATGATGGCCAGGAGTTCGACGGGAGACTTTGATCCGCCAAGGGACAGAACACGCATGTAACCTTTGGAAAAAGCTGTGGGATTTTTGCTGTATTCTTGGAAAAGTGATAGGACCAGAAGTTCGCCAAAGGCGTAGGAATAGCAATAAAAAGGCGAATGAATGAAGTGGCCGATATAGCTCCACCACCATTTATAACCGTCGTTCAGTTTCACTGATTTGCCAAACATTTTTTGATTGGTGGAAAGCCAAAGTTGATTGAGGTCGTCAACCGAAAGCTCACCCCGTTTCAAGCGATGCTCGTGAACCCCCATTTCAAATTGGGTGAGAACCACCTGGCGAAATACCGTAGCGATTGCATCTTCAATTTTGCCCATGTAGAGGGCAAGGCGTTCCTTGTCATCGGTTGCAGATTGAACCAGTTTTTCGAACAGGAGCATCTCGCCAAAAACACTGGCCATTTCGGCGGTGGTTAAGGGGGTGGATGCTTGCAGGTAGCCCACTCCTTGGGAAAGGTATTGGTGAATACCATGTCCCAATTCGTGAGCAAGGGTGGCCACATCACGGGTGGAACCGTGATAGGACATCAAGATATAGGGATGGGCGTCCGAGACGGTACCCATGGAAAATGCACCCGCCCTTTTACCCTTGCGCGGGGAAGCATCGACCCAGTTCTTTTGCAGGAATTGGTTCACCACTTGCCCGGCCTGTTCGGAAAGGCCGCTGTAGGCACTGTGAACCAGGTCGCAAGCATCGGGCCAACTAACTTTTCGGGCTGATTGGACCATTGGGGCGTATCGGTCATGGTCTTGCAGGTCAGGGATTCCCAGCAGTTTCCCTTTGAGCCGATAGTGATTTTCAACCAATCCAAAGGCGGATTCAACGGATTGCATTAAGGCTTTAACCACTTTGGGATCAATCTCGTTTTCGAGATTTCGGGGTTCCATCGGGTCGGTATGGCCACGCAACCTGCAATCTTCCTGATGGTCTAAAACAAGTGAATTAAGAATAAAAGCGAAGGCGGGGGCATTATTTTCCAGGGTTTGGCTGATTCCCTCCGCCGCCATTTTGCGTTTTGTCCGATCGGTGGCATAGAGGTGGTTAAGTGCTTCCTGAAGTGGCACGCCAGTTTTATCGGCTGGTTGAACTTGGGCCTGTGAAATATCAACAGAAACCGATAGGCGGCCAACCATTTCATCGAACAGTCGGTTAAAAGCAGACCTTCCGGAGAGATTTTTAACTTCGATGATTTTTTCTTCTGGTTCGGTCAAAAAATGGGGGGAGCGTTTGCGAATTTTTCCCAGCCAATTGGTGTAGGGTTGCAATTCGGAAGATATCATCATGGTGTGGGCCATTTGGTCTTCCGCTTTTCCCCATTCCATCTCAAAAAAAAGTAAATGACTGAGCGCCCTGGTTCGGGCTTCTTTTGCCCTGGCTAACAGAGCGCCCCGCTCTGGTTCTAAGGTAGAGGCGCTATGGTTCAGCTGAGCGAAAATGAGTGGACGGTCTAACTGCTCCAAAAGCAATTCGTATTGCCGAACAGCCTTGGAAAAATCTTCCGGGAGGGGTTTGGCTGATTTTGTCCAAAATCCTTTCCACTGAGAGGAAAAATCCATGCATAACTTTTCGGCTTGAAGTATGCCCTTATCAAGAATTGGGTCTGTGGGACCACCTTGAAACAAGTCACCCAAATTCCATTCTGTAGCATTCTCAACCCATTTGTTTTTTGAATTCTCGGCCATAGTTCTTTGTCCTTACCTGATTGATGCTTGTTTTTTGCAAAATGTTAAAATAACGGTCTGCTTCTTTGTAATGCCACCCAGATTCAATGGTAAAATGCTTTGTCGGATTTCTGTGAACGGGGAACCTTTGCACCATGGTTGAAGTAGCCGAGGGGCAAAAAAAGCCTGAAAATCTTCCCACCGTGCCTAGCAGTGCGGCCCCAGTTGGGTTGGGGCAAGCATATCACCCGGTTCATCGGACCGCCTTCGGGTTATTTCTGCGAACTTTGGATGCGATCTGCTATTTCGTTTGCATCTCTTGCATCATTGCTGGGGCTGTATTCCTTGTTTTGAACCTCTGGGGGCTGGTCAGCCAAAAGATAGTCTTACAAAGCATCGCCAGTTTTTTCTTTATCACCATCGCCTGCTTGCTGGTGTTGGGCTTGAACCGTTTTGAAAGACTAAGGCACGATGGCAAGCCTCTCCCTTAAAATGTGTACTGCTAAAGGGATACTGTTATGGTTTTTCAATAAGCGGGTTAGATAGAGTTTCTTTGGCAGACGAGCCTGAATCATTGGGCAGGTTTTGGAGAAAGTGCATGTCTTGGGATAAGGCCATCATTGGAAATGTGACCCTGAAGCAAGGCGGCCCATTGCTATGGATTGTGGGGCCCTGCGTTCTTCAGGATTTGGACCTAACTTTGGCCATCGCTGAAAAAACCGCGAATCTTGGTGCCAATTACAAATGCCCCGTAATTTTTAAAGGTTCCTTTGACAAGGCAAACCGAAGCTCCGGGTCAGCTTTCAGGGGACCGGGGCTGGAATCAGGGCTTCGCATGTTGGAAACGGTCCGCCAAAAGACGGGCCTTCCGATTACCACCGATGTTCATGAATGCAGCCAGGCTACAGCAGCCGGACAGGTGCTCGATCTGATTCAAATTCCGGCATTTTTGGCCAGACAGACTGATTTGGTTTTGGCAGCCGCGGCCACAGGAAAACCGGTGAATATCAAAAAGGGCCAATTTATGGCACCTTGGGACATGAAAAATGTAGTTGCTAAAGTTAGGCAAGCTTCAAAAGCCCCGCTTCTCTTGACGGAACGGGGCACAACTTTTGGCTATAACAATCTTGTCAGTGATATGCGATCAATTCCCCTGATGGGGGCTTTTGATTGCCCGGTGATTTTTGATGCCACCCACAGTGTTCAAATGCCTGGTGGGGCCGGTGATAGGACTAGTGGAGATCGCCGTATGGTGCCGGTTTTAGCAAGGGCCGCAGTTGCGGTTGGTTGTGACGGACTGTTTTTAGAAACGCATCCCCGTCCGGAGGAAAGCCCATCGGATGGGCCGAATATGGTTCCTTTGGACAGGCTTGAAGAATTGGTGCGCTGTTGCGTGAACCTGCGTTCGGCATATCTGGCCGATCCCGGGCCAAACCTTAGCTGATTTTGATTTGGAGTGATTCCCTTGTTGGACTCGAAAAACCAACCCGTAAGCACCAACTCCCCAATAGAATCTTCCGAACCTGGCGGTGTTCCCCGTTGGTTTTGGCTTGTTTCGGCAATTGCCGTACTAGCAGTATTGGGGCTAGGCTTTTTGTCCTTGCAGCGGCCGGACAAAAAAAAAGATATTGAAATCAAAAAAACAGAAATTAATGAAAAGGCCGATCCGATCAAGGAAGGCAGGGCTATTTTTGCCACCAACAGAGATATTGATTCTTGCAAAAAAGTTTTGCAGCTAATCAATCAGACTCCTGCCCAAGTTATGGCTGCCCCACAAACTGAAATTCCGGGACTTACAGCAATCGATTTGGAATACATCAAAAGTTCGAGCTTTCCACCCGCAGATGCTTGGTTTTGGGCTGAACAATACCTTTTGCGTGGGATTGTCCAGGGTAACGATTTGGCCCCCCAAGGGGCAAAACAACTTTCAAATACTTACCTAACCGATACTTGGGACTGGGTGATGCGTTCGGTCAGGCTTTCTGAGTTGGCTGTTGATGCCCCGGACCTTCGAGGCATCGCCTCCTTGCTTCAGGTAATTCGCAGGGGAACCGCCACGGCTGAAGAGCGTGGGTTGATCTTTCTGGAGTTACTGAATCAGTTCAAGACAACCAATGGCCCGACCGGCTGCCTGGTGGCCACCCAGCGTTCAGCAGATGATCCTTTGCATCTTTTGGTCGCATGGCAGCTTGAACCTGGAAGCCCTATTTTTTTGGGCGAACCGAGAACGGGCAGAATCCTTGGAAAACCTGGTGAGCCTGCCCCTCTCGAGGAGCTACTCAAAGACGCAACATGGCTTAATGTATTTGGCGGTAAAGGTGATTCCCTGAGCGATTTTAAGCTAAGTTTGAATGGTGCCACTTTCAAGGTGCCTATTTCACTAGCCGCACTTTCTGAAAGGCAAAATCGCGCTCAAACAACAGTTTTTCCTCCCAACGATTCCCCTATTTTGTTCCGCGATTGCCAAGCGATCATTAACCGGCTGAAAACGGCGCTAGGCAATGTTGGTCTGTCTGAACCCAAAGTGGTGCTTGACCAAAACTACCTCCTGCGGTTGATTAATTTCCTGCCAAAAAACGAGGGAGGACGCGATTCGGGAATCAATCGGCAAGCCACCGATTTGGCTCTTATTCCTTGGGATGTGATTCCGATTGAACTGGTGCCCCAAGCGGTTCAGAGTGTTGCAAATTTGGTAGTAAAAAATCCCCAACCCACTTACCAGGGTGGTACCGATCTTGATACTTTGCCGCGCAATTTGGTTGCGGATAGGCCTGATCGGCCACAGCGATTGGGATCAGCCGTACCGGAAAACCTGAATTTAAAATTCACCTTGGGCATTTTTGGCGGAGTATTTTTGGAGTGGAAATCGGCCTCGAACAAGGGGCGAGACCTTCTGGTTCGGGGCGATTTCAACCGCATCGTTCCGGACCTGATCCAGGAAAAAGAAGATTTGGAACGCAAGGTTTCTGGGATATCTGGCCAAAGCCGTCAGGACTTGGTGGTATGGCTGAACGAAGGAGTTGGCGGGCTGGCCAGAAGACGCGATGCATCAGATCCTGGTGAAACTCAGGAGGATCAAATGATTCGCCAGGCTGCACCTTTGATGGTTTACCTGTCCGATCGGGTTGCATTGGCCAGAATGCCCGATGTGCAATTGGCATTGGCACAAGCCAGACACGAACAAGCAGCTATTCTGGATCGAAAAACCCGCACTAACAAGCAGTCCCAGCAAGGGCAGGATCGTATTCGTCAATGGAAAGCGGCTGCTTTGGCATGGGGAATATTGGCCAAAGACCAG
The DNA here is from genome assembly GCA_903912515.1 of uncultured Planctomycetaceae bacterium. Lineage (GTDB taxonomy): Bacteria > Planctomycetota > Planctomycetia > Gemmatales > Gemmataceae > UBA6894. The sequence goes on along the minus strand of CAIWHS010000517.1, from coordinate 4,365 downwards.
CAAGGCAAGCAGTTGGGATATTACGCACGCTTGTGGCAAGGGATCGCTTTTTACCAAGCTACTGATTTGGATAGCGCCAAGCAGGCATGGATTGCCGCCGGTGATGGCCAGACCATATTCCCTGAGCAGTTGACTGCCAAGTGGTTAGCAGACAGCTTGGGCAAATAATATCAAGGCGATGTGTTACTTTTGCGCTACCCTGTTCAATCGTTTGCGAGCCTTGGACAAAAGTGGACCGACACTGTTGACTGGGATTCGCAACTGGCTAGCAACCTCTGAATAGCTAAAGCCCTCAATGTGATGAAGTCTGACAGCTTCTCGTTCGCTTGGGGGCAAATGGGATAGTAGTTTCCCTAGTTCTTCCCCAATTGCCATGGGCTTTTCGATCGGGTCTTTAATTTCAGGGATATTAGAATAATCAGCCAAATTGACGGTGTGCGAGGAATCTTCCTTACGCTGAACCCAGAATTTGGCAGCCCTACGTTGGGCAATGACCAAAAGAAATGTCCCTAAACTGCTCTCACCTTGAAATGATTTCAGGCAACGGAACTGATGTGCCAAAATTTCCATGAGGATTTCAGCAAGACAGTCCTCCAAGTCTTCTACTGGGGCTGAAATTCCTGCAAGATGGGCCGTTTTTCTTGCGGTATGGTGGAAAAGAGCCAAGTATTTTTCCAAAAAAGATTCCCACGCACCTGGCTGCCTTTCCAAGCAACGTTGCACAAGTAAGCGTTCTTCGGGGCTTTCAAACATCGCGGCGGTCCAATCGTGGGACTTAGAAGCAACATTGGCTTTCGTGCCCTAAGAAATCTTGTTGATTTCCCGATCTCATTCTATGCGGGTTGGAGGCAAGGCGTTTTCCTGGTTTTTGGGCAATCTGGTATTCAGGCCTTTTTGAAGTAAATTAGACCTAACGGGCATTTTGTGGGTGGTTGCCCAAAATTCATTTGTCAGGAGCTTTCGCATGTCAGGTTCGAGTTCGGTTGATCCTTGGTTTCAAACCCTTTTCGCAGATCGTATCGGTGGAGCCAACTACGGCAAATCTGACAAAATTTACAAATTTGAAAAAATCAAACGTGCCAAGAGAGCAGCATTGGCAGCTCATCCGGAGCGCCAGTTATTGGACTTTGGAATTGGCGAAAATGATGACATGGCTCCAAAAGTTGTTCGGGAAGCTATGAAACAGGAAATCGACCGCGTGGAAAACCGCGGCTATGCTGACAACGGCATCATGGAATTTCGGGAAGCAGCGGCCCGCTTCATGAATCGCATGTTTGGCGTGAAACTTGATCCTGCCACGGAGATCAATCACGCGATTGGCAGCAAGCCAGCTTATGCGATGCTTCCGGCCGTGTTTATCAACCCGGGTGATGTCACCCTGATGACCGTTCCAGGTTACCCTGTTGCAGGCACCCACACTGGTTATTATGGCGGCGAGGTTTACCGTTTGCAGTTGTTGCCTCAAAACCAATTCTTTCCTGATTTAAATGGTATTCCTGCTGATATTTTGCGTCGGGCCAAATTGCTGGTGATCAATTATCCCAATAGTCCAACTGGCAAAATCGCCACCTTGGACTTTTACAAAAGGGTTGTTGAATTTGCCATCAGGCATCAAATTGTCGTGGTTCAAGATGCGGCCCACATTTGTCTGACCTATCAAGGTGACCCATTGAGCTTCCTGCAAGTTGATGGGGCCAAGGAAGTTGGTGTCGAGGTTCACTCGATGTCCAAGGGTTTCAACATGATTGGCTGGCGGATTGGTTTTGTTGCTGGCAACGCTAAAATCGTCCAAGCTTTCGCGGATGTCAAAGACAATTCGGATTCAGGCCAGTTCATGGCCATCCAAAAAGCTGCGGCAGTTGCGTTGGATACGCCTGAAATTCCAGTTCAGGTGAAAGCAAAATATGAGCGTCGCTTGAAAAAACTGGTGGAGACGCTTCGTTCGGTGGGCTTTGAAGCAACCATGCCCGAGGGGACTTATTTTCTTTACACCAGAGCTCCCAAAGGCTGCGCAGAAATTGGTTTTCCCATGGCTGAAGATGCATCACAATTCTTGATCACACAGCAATCGGTTTGCACTGTGCCATGGGATGATGCCGGGGCTTATCTGCGGTTTTCAGTCACTTACACTGCAGCCACGGAGCAGGAAGAAGATAGAATGATGGAGCAAACCAAACACCGCCTAGGCACCTTGGGATTGCGTTTTTAGCGAATTAAACCAAGTTGAAAATCAAGAAACACCTGCGGCCGCTTGCCTTAAGTTGAGGAGCGGCCGCAAATATTTTTGCAAATCAGTCAAGGAATGGAGGGGGAAAGCAAACTCTCTCGACAGGACCATTTTCTCCTCGCTTATAAAGCGCCTCAGAGTATCTACATTTTTAAAACCATTTTCTATGGCTGGGCGGACATTTTCACGCAAATATTCAATCAAGTTTCTCAATTCGTGGAATCGCTTCTTGGAATGGCGGTCTTGACCGGTTTTTTCCATTCTCAAGGTTGCCAACCTAGCCAAACAATCGGCAAGCCGATTGTCCACAGAGTTGGTGAGTAAAAGGTCAGGATTCCACATCAGGTGGTGTTGGGAATGCAGTGTTTGGCTAAGCTCTTTTTTGGTTGATCGGGGCGGTGGCAAAGGTAGGCGCATGGTGAGGCTGGCTGCAACGCGCGGTTTCAGCATAAAACCCAACCATTTCATTGCCCAATCTTCAGTTACCTGATCATAAAGTGCCCCGCCAAGGCCGTGAACAAAGCAATCAAATACAAAGCCCCGAAGGTACAGTGTGGTGGTCAGGGCGCGTGGCCAAATCTCCCATCCCTTGGCCAAAAGATTCTTGAGTCCATCCTCAATTTCCGATATTTTGCCAATGCGGCATGCTTTGCCAAAATCCTCCGACGGGTTGGTGGTAAGGAAAAACACCGCGCCCTCCCTGCGAAGCCAAAATCTATAGCGTTGTGGATTTTCAGGAATTCTTAGCCATAAGGGGAGTTCTAGCCATGAGGAATATTCCCCTAAAATTGGTACCGGACGCCCCTCCTGGTTCACTTGGTGTTTTAGTCGAAAAAAGTGCACTGATTCGTTGTAGGTGCTTCTAGCCAATTCATGCTGACAAATCATCAGGGCGACAAGTTTGATAAATGAAGGAAATTGAGAAGCGAAACTTAAGGGGATATTTTCTTGTAGTAGCCCCCATTCATTCTCCAAAGAGGATCTTGATTTTTTAAAATGCAGCCAGGCGGGAATTGAAGTCTGTCCGGAATCCTCCAATTCCAGGTGCTTTAGCCAATGGCTCATTGCTGCACCAAATCTGGCCTGACTTGCCCAGGCAAGCATTTTTTCCCGGAATGAAATAGCCAGATTCGCATCGGCTTTTATTGATTTCCATGGCGTTGTACCATTCTGGGAGGCAAACGGGACCCATGGAGCCTTTCGAGGTCTTTCTGGGAGGCCAATTTCCGGAAGGCGGATGGCGGGTTGGGTTGGGCAATCGGTATCAATTACCAGATGCAGGCTTGTGCTTTTAAAGCGGGAAGAGATTCCACCAGCTATAAAATTTTTGGCCCAAACTCCAGGGTGAAAAATTTCGGGCTGGTGTCCAGTCCCTACCCAAAAGGAATCAACTTCAAGGCCATTCGCCCGATTACCAAGGTGGGTTAAAAAGTCTTGTCGGGCCTCCCGGGCGAGGCTTGAAATTTCAAGAGATTGGGATCGAATTTTTTTAGTCCCAATCATTCCCGATAATTGGGAAAGAGGTGGGTCACAGGACAATTGGCCATGGTTATTTGGAGCCCGAATGACAGAATTCATCCAGCACTCATCGAACGATTGGCTGCCAAAGGATTTAAAGGAGGTGCTACCCTTGGCGGGAATGGTGAATTGAGAGCATCATCGATCACGGACATATAGTACTGCATGCGACTATCAGGATTGGTAAGGCCAACACCGAAAGTTCGATTGGGATCCAGGTAAATGCGCGGTATTGCAACTTCCACGATTTTCAGTCCCAAACGCGCCGCTTGGACCCAAACTTGCAGTGGCATGCCCCAGCCATTTTCGGTGATACGCAATTTGGCAAGGGCATCAGTCCGATAGGCCTTAAAGCCACAAAAGGCATCGGTTATATTTATTTTTAACGTGGCGTTCAGGTTATCTGTTATCTTATGGTTCACACGCTGGCGATCGGGTGGTGCCAAATTGTTTTCCGGGAAATCAGCCAAATATCTGCTGGCAGAAACAATATCAGCCGCACCCAAATGTTTGGCCACCAAGTCAATTCTTTCTTATCTTTCTAGCAATCACGATTCCGCTCACTCGCTTAACCGACTGGTTGCTCACTCGCGAACGCGACCGCACAGGAGCGAGCAAAG
>CAIWHS010000516.1 GCA_903912515.1 uncultured Planctomycetaceae bacterium | reverse complement strand
GGGCGTCCCTGCCTTTTGGGCATCGGGATCACCCGCAATAGGCGGGTAACGCGGACACGAGAATGTGTCCGCCCCTTCGTTAAGGGAAGGTTCATTACGCGATAGTTAGAACCATTCCAGCTCGTGAGCAAGACAAATACGTCGCCCAATTTTTATCGGGCTGTTTTGGGATAGATCTTGAAGTCCGATCGTCAGGAATTATTGCTACGATTCAGACACTGGGGGAGGGGCGTCTAAACCCTTGCAAAACGGGTCCAATTCGGGGGCCTGCCGGTCTGCGAGCCGGTTTTTCACCTTTTCCAACATTTCTTCTTGCCAATCTGTATCTCCTATAGTATAAAAGATGCAGAGTGAACAACGCCCCGTCCAGACTCCGCCAGCAACTCTGGCGTGCCTACGCATCCGTGGCCAACACCCTGCGCCGCCTCCAGCGCTCCGAACCGATGGTCCCCGGCTCCTTCTACCTCCTCCGGCGCAAGTGCGGAAAGCCCAACTGCCGTTGCACCACCGGCCAACCGCACGCCAGCTATGTCCTGACCCGCAGTGAAGGGGGCAAGGACCGGCTTTACACCGTTCCCAAAGACCAGCGGGCCCAGGTCCGCAAATGGGCCGCCGAATACCGCCGCTATCAGCGCGCGCGCGCCGTTTTGACCAAACGCCATATCCACATCCTGGGCCTGGTGGACCAGATGGCCCAGCCGCGGCTCATGACCTGGCCGCAGAACAAGGATGTGCCCCCTGCGTAACCTGAGCCTCATCGAACATCGTCCGAAGCGGGTGCTGGAAGCCTTCCGCCGGGGCGAGTTTGACCAGATCGAGATCGTCGGCCAGGCTGACGAGAAGGAGTTTTTTGAACTGTGCTTCCGGGAGAAGTTGCTTGATGCCCTGGCCAGGGAGATGCCCACGGACCGGGAGAAGGAGGAAGTGCCGCGGTGGTTCGTCCTGTCGGCCAATCTCAGTTTGAAGCTGCACCTGGAAAACTCGTTCAAGGGTTTTGAGCGCGTGGTGCAGTGCGGCGGATTGCTCTCGGCCCTGCCCCCGGAGATGGCGGCCAGGCATCTGGACACGCAGACCCAGCAGGTCCTCCTGGAGTGCCGCGGGTTCAATGACAAGAATCATTACCCGCGCACCACGCCCTGCAATCACGATTTCCTGCGCAAGTATGTCAAAGATGTTTCCTCGGATAAATGGGCCGCCTGGTTTAACGGGCCGGTGCAGCGCACTTTCCAGGCCCATGGTTTTTTTGACCCGGCCGGCGTTTTTATCGGCGATGGGAGCTATCTCTTCGTGCCCGACAATGCGGCCTACGAAGGTTCGGTGGTGATGTGGTTTGATGAGCACAACCACCCGGTGGAGTATGCCAAGCTCACCGTCCAGGAGCGGGGGCGGGCCCACCGCGAACGTTGCTACAAACTGGTCAGCCTGCTCCATCTGCGCGGGGACTGTTACGTTTACGCCGCGCTGGCGGTGGTTCCAGGCAACGATCACGAATGTCCGGTGCTCTATGGGCTGGTCGAGCGGTTCGTCCAGGCGGTGGGCAAAGGCGTAATCAAACGCCTGATCCTGGACCGCGGGTTTGTGGATGGGAAAAACATCACCCGCTGCAAGCAGGAGTGGGGTATCGACGTGCTGCTGCCCATGAAGCGCAAGATGGATATTTGGAAGGACGCCTGGGCCCTGGGAAAGGAATGCCCCTGGCAGAAAGTGGCGGCGCCAGCACCTGAGCCCAGGCTGCCCCCAAGCCACCGCCCCGAAGCCATCGTCCGGCGGGAGCGCAAACGCCAAGAGACCCTGGCCTCCAACCAGGCCAAGGAACCGCCGCCCGATCCGGCCAGACTGCCGGTCGGCACGGAGGTCTGCCCCATCAAGGGATTCACCAGTTGGTCGGAGTGCGGCGTGCCCATCAACGTCCTGCTCCAACGGGAAACCTACGCCGATGGCCATCGGGAGGAGTGGGCCTTGATGGATACCGCTGACTTTAGGGACCCCTGCCAACCCAGACAGCAGTACCAACTGCGCACCAAAATCGAGGAGCGGCATCGGATGTTGAAATGTTACCACGACTTGAGCCACTTTCACTCCCGCCACCTTAAT
>CAIWHS010000515.1 GCA_903912515.1 uncultured Planctomycetaceae bacterium | reverse complement strand
GGGGCCACCCGGAACACCAGGGGCCCTTTTGCGGGTTACCTTGGCCTTGTCAAAGACCGACTGGAATTCCACCTCACCCTCAGCCTTTTCCGCCAGCACCTTTTTCTTCAATTTCGGATCATCAAACAAGTAAGCGCGTTGGTAATATGCCAATAGGCCTTGGTAATGTTCCTGCTTGTAGTCATCAATGCGCGGGTGATCGTGGCATTGGGCACATTGAAGGTTTGCCCCCAAAAACAGCCGGCTAATATCGCGCACCAACAAGTGGGTATCCAGTTCACGGTCCAGTACAAAACGGGCTGCAGGCCGAGTTTTCTCATCGGTGCCATCTACTGTGAGAATTTCCCGCACGGTGGCATCGAGTGGACGATTTTTGACCAAACCGTCGATCAACCAGTCTCGCCAAGCCTTGATCTCCACATTTTTGCTGGGTCTTCGCTCCATCCACCAGGCATCCAGCACGCTGGCCCAATACCAAGCATGCTCAGGACTGGCCAAAAGCTGGTCGATTCGCTTCTGCCGTTTGGACGGGTCTTTGTCAGCAACAAAGGCACGGGTCTCATCCGCTGAGGGAAGCCCACCCACCAGATCCAGATGAACCCGCCGCAAAAACGCAGGATCATTTGCCGGGGAACTGGCCAAAGCAGGCAGGCGGGGTTCGTCTTTGGCAATAGCCTGGTCAATCGTTTGGGCCAAAGGCAAAGTTTGCCCCAAGCCAAAGCGACAAAAAACCACAAGGCAATAAACAACGCTCAGCAGTAGCCGGGGTGAGGTCATAACAGCGTTCCTTTTCCCAGCGGTCACTTCCCAAGGCAGGCAGGGGGGAAGGAAAAATAGTCCTAGGCGGGCTGCTATAGTATTGCTCCTGATCACACCTGCTGTCAACTGGGGAGAAAATAGGTAATTGCTTCTCCGCCATTTTTAAGGTGGAAGATTGAGCAATCCCGGCCGGGCAGGTACGCTATTTAAGAATGGTTCACTCACCCGAATTGCATCTCTTCCGCCGAAAGGAACTCTCCGCCATGAAACTGGGAATGAACATGTTGCTTTGGGGCTCTCATGTCACCAAAGATCACTTCCCCATCTTTGCCAAGATCAAAGCTGCCGGTTTTGATGGTGTTGAACTGCCCATTTTCGAAGGAGAACCCGACCATTACGCCACTATCGGCAAAGAATTGGAACGCCAGGGCCTGAAATCGACTGTTGTCACCTGTCTGGGTGCCGAGGCCAACCCCATCTCGGGAGATGCCGCCATCCGCAAGGCTGGCCTCGACCGCGTGAAGTGGGCCCTCGATTGTACCGCCGCCCTGGGTGGAGAGTTGCTTGCTGGCCCCTACCATTCCGCCTTGGGCAGCTTTTCTGGCAACGGACCCACCGAAGACGAATTCAAACACGGCGTTGAAGTTCTGCGCCATGTGGCCGACCACGCCCAAAAAGTGAATGTGCGTTTGGCAATTGAGTACCTCAATCGCTTCGAATGCTATTTCGTCACCACCGCCAAGCAAATGGCCCGCCTGGTGGACTCGGTCGATCACCCTTGGTTCCGCTGCATGTACGACACTTTCCACGCTCATATCGAGGAGAAGAGTCAGGCTGATGCGATTGAGGCCCTGGGCGACCGGTTCATCCATGTGCATGTCAGCGAGAACGATCGCGGCACACCTGGCACCGGCCAAGTGCGCTGGGAAGAGGCCTTCAAGGCCTTGCACGCCCGCGACTACAACGGCTGGCTCACCATTGAAGCCTTTGGCCGTGCCCTGCCCGATCTCGCCGCCGCTACCAAGGTATGGCGCGACTTATTCCCCACACCGGACGAGGTTTTCCAGCAGGGCGGCCAATTCATCCGCTCGCACTGGGAATCTTCTAAACACTAATTCCCCACAGCTTATTGGCTGCCCAACCTATGGGTTGTCTTTTGGCATTCTTGATCGCGGGCGGGCTGCCGGGGCAAAACCCAGCGGCCAATCCTGCCCTTGATATCCCCCGCAAGGCGTTTGTCGATGCGGTGGAAAAAGCCCGCCAAGATTTGCAAAACCAAATCACCCGCAAGATCGAAGCGGCGCGTCAGAAAGGCGACCGCCAAACTGTGAAACGGCTGAAGGATGACCAAGAGGCTTTAGCCCGGCACCCTGCCGCCAAACTCAGCACCCCTTCCCCAGCCCATCAGGCCGCACTGGAAAAGGCCGCTAAAAATCTTCAGGGCGATTATGGCAAAATAATACGGCAAGACACCAAAGAAGGTAACGACGACCGCGCTGAATGGGCGGAAAAAGATCTGAAAAAACTTCTCGCTTCCATCCGCCCGCCAGAAACCGACAATACCCTGCCACCCGACCCCGAACTGGCCGATCCCACAAAACCCTGGTCTAGCCTGCTGCACGCCATATCCATGCGCCACCTGACGCGTTCGGGGGGCACCCCCACAGCGCCGGGAACCACCCTTGCCGCCGACCTCGAGGCTGATGGGCATTTCCAGATACAGCAAATAGCTCCCGGCCTAGTGCGGATTCTCCACCGCAAAACAGGCAAGCTACTCACACCCTCGGTTGTTCAAGCGCAACCGGGCACCTCAGTGGTGCTAAAGGCACCCATGAAGACTGAGGGGCATCAGGCATGGCAGTTGGTGCAAGCCGACAGAGGTATGGTGCGACTGATCCACCAACGCACCGGTAGGCCGCTCTCTGTGACCGAAAACAGCCCAGTAGTTGGTGATTTGGCCAAACCAGGCAACGAAAGCCTGTGGAAAATAGCACCAGTCAAATAGTTCCCCAAGGTTACCCCCATGCTTATCGCCACCCTGGCAACCCTTTTAACCTCTTGTGCGCCTGCCCAAGTCCTCTATCCCTCAACCGACGCGATTGACGCCGCCTGGAAAAAGGTACGCGAAGCAGAAGCCCCATTCATTGGCTTGGTCAAGAACGACCGCCTAAAAGTTCATTGGCTAGATGCTGACCGACTCTGGTACCAGACTCTAGAAAACGGCACCACCCAATACACCCTTGCCAACGCCTCCAAAGGATTAAAAAGCCCGGCGTTTGATCACAACCAGCTAGCACTGAATCTGGGAAAAACCTTGGGCAAAAAATTAGATCCAAACCATCTTAAAATTGACCAACTTGCTTTCGACAAAACCGATGGGCTGATTTCCCTCACGGTGGAGGGAAAAGCATACAAGCTGCAAAATGGGGCATGGGTTTTGGGCCAAATGGCTGCAAACTCGCCGCCCGCAAACCGCCTACAACCGGTTGCAGGTCGCGCCCGCAGTGGCGGGGCAAGCGTGGAAACCAGCATAGTTTTTGAAAACCAATTGAAAACACCAGTCGAGATCCTCTGGATAGCTGGCGATGGGTCCGCCAAATCGTACGGCACCGTTCCCCCCGGCAAAACACGCGACCAACACACTTTCGCAAGCCATGTGTGGGCAGTGAAGGTGGGTGAACGCAATCTTGGAAACTACCGCGCCTCAGAATCGGCAGGCCATGTCCTCATCGATAGCGACCAACCGCCCCGCCCCAGAAACGCCAGGGAGGGCAATCGCCCACAGCCTGCGAATCCTGCCGATGGCAGCCTGTTTGTCCGTGAACACAACCTCTACCAAAAACTGGCCGATGGCTCTGAAATGCGTCTCACCACTGACGGCTCCGCCAAGGATGGCTACCGTGGGGCCCTGTTTATCGCCCCAGGCGGAAAACGCGCCATCGCAATGCGCACATTGGCGGGGGACAACCGTAAACTCACGCTAGTCGAGGCCGCCCCCACCGATCAGCTGCAACCCCGGGTCACCACAGTCGATTACCCCAAACCGGGTGACGCTATCGACCGCGAAATGCCCCGCCTGTTTGATCTGGAAAACCACAAGGAAATCCAACTAGATCCCACCCTCTGGGAAAATCCCTGGAGTAACAACCGGGGCCAATGGTCCACTGATGGTGCCAAATTTTGGTTTCTGCACAACCGCCGCGGCCACCAGTTGCTTCGACTGATGGAAATAGATGCATCCACTGGCAAAAATCGCGTGGTGATTGAAGAAAAATCGCCCACCTTCATTGACTATGCCCACAAAAGTTGGTGGCGCATACTGCCCGGCACAGACCGAGTGATCTGGATGACTGAACGCTCAGGCCACAACCACCTGCACCTGTTCGAGCTTTCCACCGGCAAAGAACTGAAACCCATCACCCACGGAAATTGGGTAATCCGCGAAGTGGAACGCTTTGACGAGGCAACAGGCGAATTCAGGCTGAAGGTGGGCGGTATCCACCCGGGCCAAGACCCCTACCATGTCCATTTCGCCCGGGCCCATTTCGATGGCCGCCCGGTTGTTCCACTCACCTATGCCGATGGCACCCATGAAGTGGAAGACGGACCTTCCGGCAAGCACCTTCTGGCCCGTTACAGCCGTGTGGACATGGCCCCGACCACCGAGCTTCGCGATGCGAAGACCGGCAAGCTGCTGGTGGAACTGGCAAAAGCGAACACCCTTGCGCTGGAAAAGGCTGGCTGGCGTGCGCCCGAAAGGTTCGTCACCGCCGGTCGGGATGGAAAAACACCTATTTATGGCATCATTCACCGCCCCCGTGATTTCGATCCCGCACGCAAGTACCCCGTCATCGAATACATCTACGCCGGCCCGCAGGATGCTTTCGTGCCTAAGGCTTTTCGCCTCATGCACGGTGCACAGAAAATGTGCGAGATCGGCGCGGTGGTGGTGCAGATCGATGGTATGGGCACGAGTCGCCGCTCCAAGGCCTTCCACGATGTCTGCTGCAAGAATCTCGGCGATGCCGGCTTCCCCGATCGCATAATCTGGATGCGCGAGGCGGCCAAATCACGCCCCTGGATGGATCTGACCCGGGTGGGCATCTACGGCGGCTCCGCAGGCGGACAAAACGCCCTGCGCGCGCTTTTGTCGCATGGCGATTTCTACCACGCCGCTGTGGCAGACTGCGGCTGCCACGACAACCGCATCGACAAGATTTGGTGGAACGAATTATGGATGGGCTGGCCCATCGGCCCCCATTACGAGGCCCAAGCCGCACAAACCGACGCCGCCAAATTGAAAGGCAAACTGCTGCTCACCGTGGGCGAGATCGACAGCAATGTCGATCCCGCTTGCACCCTGCGCGTGGTGAAGGCCCTCATTCAGGCCGGCAAAGACTTTGAATACCTTGTGCTTCCCGGCATGGGCCACGGTGCTGGCGAAAGCCCCTTCGCCGCACGCGAACGCGTGCGTTTTTTCCTGCAGCATTTGGTGCATGGAAAACAGCTAAATTAGCCGCTATTTGCTTTATAAATTAATTTCAAACCGCTGAGTAAAGACGACAAACACCACGAAGGTGTTTGTCGTCTTAAAAATTTTTCAGAATATTTTTTGACTTTCCCCAAAATCGTGAACTAGTCTTCTTTAGGCATCAACACATAGCAACTGAACGCAGTTGATGCTAATTGTTTCTATCACATCGCTTGCTTTCGGCTGGAGGAAACCATGAATCTGATGAATGATATCGCCGTTTTCCGCAGTTCACGCACCGCCAACACCCGCCGAACATTGCCTGCCCTGATGGCTTTGGAAGCCCGCATGGTGCCGGCAAATTTCTCAGTGGATTATGTTCTCACCAACGACTGGGTTACCGGCTATCAGGCCGCGGTGAAAGTGACCAACCTCGACAGCACCCCGGTAACCAATTGGAAGCTTGAATTTGATTATGCCTCCAACATCAGCTCGCTGTGGGATGCACAGTTGTCCAGCCATGTGGGAAATCATTACTTGGTGGCGGCACCGGGTTGGGCCCAAGATATTCCCGGTAAGGGCTCGGTAACTTTTGGATTTGTCGCAGCACCGGGCACCGATCGGCTACCTCCCTTCAATTACAAGTTGAATGGCCAATCTTCGGGAGGAACCACACCAGCCCCCACTCCCGTTCTGCCCACTCTGGCCGTGGCCAGTCCTAAAGTGGCCGAGGGAAAAATTGGTGGCACCAGTACCCTCGATTTCGTAGTGGCACTGTCTGCTGCCAGTAGCAAGACCGTCACGGTTAACTATGCAACAGTTGCTGGCTCAGCCACCGAGGGGACAGACTACGCCAAAAACACCGGCACCCTCTCTTTCCTGCCAGGTGAACTTTCCAAAACAGTGAAAGTAGCGGTGATAGGCGACACCGTGGTGGAGGCCGATGAAACCCTCACGCTGAAACTGACCAACCCAGTAGGTGCCACCCTGAAAGTGGATACCGGCACCGGCACCATCATCAATGATGACGCCGCCCCAACTCCCCCCGCCACAGGCGGCGCTGTGCAGGTGAATGTCACCAGTGATTGGGGTAGTGGCTATACCGCCAATGTCACCATCACCAACACCAGCACCACCACGCTGAACCCCTGGCAACTAGGCTGGACCTTCGATGGCCAAGTCACCTCCATTTGGAGTGCCAAAGTTGCCAGCAAAACCGCTGAATCATGGACCATCAGCCCCGAAAGCTGGAACGGATCAATCGCTCCAGGCGCCTCGCTGTCATTTGGCTTCAACGGAGCCCCCGGAGCCAAATACAAGGTTCCCGTCAATTTCATCCTCAATGGCAGCTCCACAGGTGGCGGCGGAACCGCCCCCACCACGCCCAACCGAGCCCCGACAGCGGTGGCCGACAGCGCGTGGGTAATCGCCGGGGGTAAAGCGACCATCAGTGTTCTGGCCAACGACACCGATCCCGATGGCAACAAGCTCACCGTGAAAAGCTCAACCGCCGGAACTTATGGCACCACCACGGTTCAGGCCGATGGCACTGTGCTCTACACCCCCGGTACCAATTTTAAGGGCACCGACTCGTTCACCTACACCATCAGCGACCCTGCGGGCCTCACAAGCTCCGCTTCGGTTTCGGTCAACATGCTGGCCGATGGCGTGAAAGCATGGCCCGGCCAGGTTTTCGCACCCTATGTCGACACCACTCTCTGGCCCACCCTCGACATGGCCAAGGTGGCCAGTGAGCAGGGCTTGCGCTACCTGTCACTGGGTTTCATCACCGCCACCACTGCCAACAAGCCCGCATGGGGCGGGTTCACCACCTACGAGATTGATGGTCAAGATTTCGACCTGAAAATGCGGGCCCAAATCAGCTCCATCCGTGCCTTGGGCGGCGATGTGAATGTCTCGTTCGGCGGTGCCGCCAACCAAGAAATGGCCGAGGTACTCTCCGATAAGGCCGCCCTGAAGGCAGCCTACCTGCAGGTGATCAATACCTACGACCTCAAGCGCATCGATTTTGATATCGAGGGCGGTGCGCTGGCCAACAAAACCGTTATCGATCGCCGCAGCGCGGTGGTGGCCGAAATCCAAGCCGACATGTTGAAGGCTGGCAAACCACTGGAAGTCTGGCTCACCTTGCCTGTCCTGCCCACCGGACTCACCGCCGACGGGCTCTACGCGGTCAATAGCGCCGTCAAGGCCGGCGTGCGTCTGGGCGGTGTGAACATCATGGCGATGGACTACGGCGACTCGGCAGCCCCCAACCCCTCGGGCAAAATGGGCGACTACGCCATTGCAGCGGCCAACAGCTTACAAGCCCAACTCAAGCAGATCTACGCTGGCTATGCCGATGCCAAGCTCTGGAGCATGGTGGGCATCACACCGATGATCGGCATGAACGATGTGCAGACCGAGATCTTCGATCAGCAAGAAGCCCGCGAAGTGATGGCCTTCGCCCAGCAGAAAGGCATCGGCAAATTGTCTTTCTGGTCGCTCAACCGCGATTTGCAAAGCCCCAAAGGCGTGTTGCCCAATGTTGATAATTTCTCATCCAGCATTCTTCAAACGCCCTACGAATTTTCGGGAATCTTCAAACCCTTCACTACCAGCTCCACCGGCGGAGGTGGCTCCACCACTCCCACCACCCCAGTGGCACCTTCGCTAACTGTGGCCAATGTCACCGTCACCGAGGGCAACAGCGGCACCGCAAGTATGGATTTTAGGGTGAAGCTGTCCGCTGCCACTGCGTCCGCTGTCTCCTTCACCGTCAACACGCAGAACGGTACCGCCACCGCCGGGTCTGACTATCAAGCTTTGGTGAACAAACAGGTCACCATTGCGGCGGGCCAAACAGAAGTGGTGGTGAGCGTTCTGGTCAATGGCGACACAGCGGTTGAGGCGAACGAAACGCTCACCGTGCTCGTTTCCGGAGCTACAGGCGCCACCATCGCCACCCCCAGCGCCATCGGCACCATCACCAACGATGACACGGCTCCCGCCCCAACTCCGGGCGGCGGCGGCTCAACCACCAAAAAACGGATCGTCTCCTACTTTGCCGAGTGGGGCATCTACGACCGCAACTACACTGTGGCAGATCTCCCCGTGGACAAGATCACCACGGTGAACTACGCCTTCGCAAAGATCACCGACTCAGGCGAGGTGGGCATCTTCGACAGTTGGGCCGCCGTGGAGAAACCCTTCGGCCCCGACACCTGGGACACACCCATCCGCGGCAACTACGGCGCCCTCAAACGCCTGAAGGACGCACACCCAAGCCTCGAGGTGATGATCTCGGTGGGTGGCTGGACACTGTCCGACAAGTTCAGCGATGTGGCCCTCACTCCCGCTTCCCGTGAGAAGTTCGCCGCCTCCTGCGTGGCATTCTGCAAGAAATATGGCTTCGACGGCGTAGACCTCGACTGGGAGTACCCGGTCGGTGGCGGGCTTGAAAACAACAAATACCGCCCCGAAGACAAGCAGAACTACACCCTGCTGGTCAAGGAAATTCGCCGCCAGTTCGACCTGCAAGAGGCGGTCGATGGCAAACAGTGGCTCATTTCCATCGCCTCGCCTGCAGGGTATGACAAATATGTCAACTTCGAGATGGCTGAACTGTCGAAAACACTCGACTGGATCAACATCATGACCTACGACTACCACGGGTCGTGGGAAAACACCACCAACCACCAGGCCCCCCTCTACGCCGCCCCCTCCCGCGCGGGTGGAATCGATGGCAAGTACAATGTCAGCTACACCGTTGACATGTACCTGAAGGACGGCATCGATCCCGCCAAGTTGAACCTGGGCGCGCCGCTCTACGGCCGAACCTGGGCCGGCGTGGGCCCCGCTAACAACGGCCTGTACCAGCCCTCCACCGGCGCCGGATCTGGAACTTGGGAAAAGGGAGTCATCGACTTCTTCGACCTGGCCAACAAGCTGAAAAACCAACCGGATGTCTACAAGTTGTATTGGGACGAGGCGTCCCAGGTCCCCTATGTCTACGCCCCGTCCATTGAGGGTGGCTGGTTCAGCACCTTTGAGAACAAGCAGTCCCTCGACAAGAAAATCGACCTCATCCTGGAAAAGGGTCTCGGCGGCATGATGTTCTGGGAAGCCGATGCCGACATCCGCGACAAAGCCTCACCCGATTACCTGACAGGTTACGCGGCCAGTCGGCTCCTGTGACCGGTTGAAACCCATCTTCCAGGGGAGGGCGCACGGCCAAGACCGTGCGCCCTCCCTTCATTTTTTCACCGGCTTGTATTCCACAACCAAGACCCTGAGTGGTGTTCCAGATCGCTCAATTTCTCCCAAAACAAACCCCAACGCCTTTTCCCTGCCGACACCTCCGGTACCGGCACCTATAGTTGGAAAAGCGATGGATTCAAACCCTGCTTCCATCGCGACCCGCAATGCGTTTCGGACGCAATCCCGTATCGCCTTTTCGGAGGATCGCCAAAGCATGCTGATCCCCGCCACATGGATGATGGCCCGGTGGGGCAGCCTGCCCGGCCCGGTCATCACCGCCGAACCGAGGGGCATCGGCCCATGTTTAGCCAATTCCCGAAAGGGCCCGATGCCGCCCCGTTTCTTGATGGCGCCCGAAACGCCCTGCGGCAACAACAGCCACCAGGGGATGATGTTGCGGTTCCACGCGTTGACAATCACGTCCACCCGCTGATCCAGCAAATCACCCTGGACCACCGTCACATCCACTGGGCTCATGGTTTTTCCCCCACAAACGCACAAGGCGGCCGATTCGGCCGCCTTGTCCTCTTCCTCACTTCGCTGCCGGATTCGTCGTCCGCTTCGGGTAAGGTGGCCTCACATCCGGCTTCGGTGGGTTCTTGGCCAGTTCAGCTATAATCACCTCAATCGCTTTGTCCAGTTGTGGGTCTTTCCCGGCGATGACATCTGCCGGTTTCTGGTCCACATCAAAGTCCGGTGGCACCCCTTCATTTTCAATGATGTACCCGTCTTTGGTCCAGATGGCAAAGTTGGGCGCAGTGACTGTGCCGCCATCCATCAGCCCAGGGAAGCTACCAATCCCAACCAGACCACCCCAAGTCCGCTTGCCCACCAGCGGCCCCAGTTTCAGTTGCCGAAACATCCAGGGGAGCATGTCACCGCCCGAGCCAGCCCCCTCGTCGATGATCATCACCGCCGGCCCATGGATCGCTGCGCTAGGTGTGCGCCAGTCAGTGCCATAGCGGGGTGCCCATCGGCTCAGCGGTGGCTTGCGCAAATGGTCAATGTAATAGTCGGCAATCCAGCCTCCGCTGTTCGCCCGCTCATCCACAATGACTGCTTGCTTGTCGATCTGCGGGTAGAAATAGCGCTTGAAGTAGGTCAACCCCATGGCCGCCGTGTCCGGCACATAGACATACGCCACCTTGCCATCGGTTGCCTTGTGCACCTTCCGCAGGTTGCCTTCCACCCAATCCAGATTGCGGATCGGATATTCGTTGGCCAGGGGCACCACCGTCACCGTTCGGCTGCCCGTGCCATCCGGATTGGGCCCCACGGTGATCTCTATACTCTTGCCGGTGGTGTTCTCAAACAGGGAATACACCTCCGTGGGGGCGGCAAGGTTCACACCACGCACCGCCAACAGGTACTCCCCTTCCTTCACATTCACTCCGGGTGCTGTGAGAGGCGAGCGCAGGTCCTCTGTGCTGTTCAAACCACCGTATATTTTCTTGAATCGGTACCGACCATTAGCAGTCTCATAATCGGCCCCCAGCAAGCCCCCCGGTACCGTCTTGCGCTCAACCATGCGTTCGCCAGGCGTGTGGTAACTATGGCCAACGCAAAGCTCAGCCAGCATCCACTTGATCACCCGGTACAGGTCACCACTGTTGGTCAGGTGCGGTAAAAACACCTCGTACTTCTTTTCCACTGCTGGCCAATTGGCACCATGCATGGTGGGGTCATAAAAGAAGTCACGGTTGATGCGCCATGCCTCGTGAAAAATCTGTTTCCATT
Organism: uncultured Planctomycetaceae bacterium; assembly: GCA_903912515.1. Classification (GTDB taxonomy): domain Bacteria; phylum Planctomycetota; class Planctomycetia; order Gemmatales; family Gemmataceae; genus UBA6894. The sequence goes on along the minus strand of CAIWHS010000515.1, from coordinate 3,542 downwards.
CCTGCTCAGGGTCAACCTTCACTTCAATGGCATCCAGATTCAAGGCTTTAGGCGTTGCCCCGGCTGCTGCAGGCACCGCGGCAGGGGCACTGGGAACGATGTGCCAGGTTCCAGCCGGGGTGGAATAGAGCATCTTCTTGCCATCGGGGGTGAGGGTGTAGCCGGCCACTCCCGCCAAAAGGGTCTCGTCCTTCCGTTTCTCCAGATCAAATCGACGCAGCGAGGCACCACCGTCCGGCCCTGTGCCTCCTCTTGGTGTCCCCGCATCAGCTCGGGCCATAAAATAAAGGTGCCCACCAGCCCCAGCCTGCAAGCTTGAATAATTGCCCGCCGCGAGCGGCAGTGCCAAAATTCGCTGGTCAATTCCGTCAAAATCTATTTTCACGGCCTCCGCTGCTTTTTTGGCAGCAGGCCCCGTTGCATTGACGGCTGCTGCGGGAGTGCCAGCAGGCGCCCCCGGAGCCACAGCCCCAGGGGCTGGCACCACGGGGGCTTCGCCTTTTTCCTCATCGCTTTCACGCGAAAAAGGCGATGAAATATCCTTGCGCAGCACCACCAAATTGAGGCTGTATTTGGGCCGCTGGCTATCAGCCGACGACTGCATGAATCCGTGCTTGCTCAAGCCTGTATCGGTGGAACTGGCAAAGTACAAATACTTGCCACTGGCATCAAAAACCGGTTCAGCAGCCTCCGTCAAACCGTCTGTCACTGGATAAACCTTGCCTTCCGCCACCGAATAGATCTGCACACGCAAAATCTTTGCCCGCGTGTCGGTAGCAAAGGCAATCCAGCTCCCATCTCTGGACCAACTGCTGATCTTCTGGCCCCGCGCCCGACCGTCTGGAGATTCCGCCACTTTCTTCACAGTGCCAGTGGCAATGTCCAGCAAATATAAAGTATCCGCATGGTCGTAGTAGGTTGCCTTGGTTGAATCGGGCGAGAACACCAGATTGTTATAAAAGCCTGAGCCTGTCACCTTAATTTTGCGAACCTCGCCTTTGCCCCCTTGGGGAATCAGGTGCAATTCATATTCACCCGAGGCATCGGTGAAATAGGCCACCCATTTTCCATCAGGGCTCCAAGCAGGCGAACGCTCGTGCGCGCCCGGACTGTTGGTCAGGTTGCGGGGGTCGCCCTTCTCCGCTGGCACCGTGACTATTTCGCCCCGAAACTCAATAGCGGCCCGCGCACCACTGGGCGATACCGCCGCGCTCCGCGCATATTTGCCGCCCTTGGCAAATCGAGCCCTGGCCTCGACCAGATCGGTCACCAACCCTACCGGCACCCGCACAACCTTGCGGTCGCTGGTGTCGAACCGATGCAAATAGCCCGCCTGCTCCAAAAGAATGTTGTTGCCATGGATGGAAATATCCAAAACAGGAAAGTCGGTGAACTGCGTCACCTGAGTCACGGCTTTGGTGGCCGGGTCATAGACAAACAGGTTGTATTCCCCCGCCCGATCCGACCTAAAAACCACCTTGCCGCCATACCAATTGGGGTCCAGGTCGTTGCAGCGGCCTTCCGGTTGCGGAATTTCCTCAACCGCATGCGTGGCTCGATCGTAAACCCATACCCGCGAATGGGTACCACCACGATAGTTCTTCCACTGACCCGTCACATCACGATGCGGGCAATACGCGATTTTTGTGCCATCGGGTGAGATCGACGCTTCCCAGGCATTTGGAGTGGGCAACTGGGTGGGCATTCCCCCCGTCACAGGCACGGTAAAAAGTTGCTGGTGCCGGGTGGTGAACACATGGCGATTCGAACCAAAAAGAATGGTGCTACCATCGGGTGAAAAGCCCCGTACTATGTCGGGCGATGGGTGGGTTGTCAGCCTTTTAGGTGCCCCGCCTGATATCGGCAGCAAATACACATCGGTGTTGCCATCGTACTGCGCGCTAAAGGCAAGCCAGTTGCCATCGGGTGAGAAACAGGGGTTAGACTCCACCCCAGCATCGGTTGTCAACCGTTTGGGGCTACTCCCGTCCAGATTGGCCATCCACAGGTCTTCACCATAGACAAATGCGATGTTTTTTGCACTCACCGCCGGCTGGCTCACCAGCCGCGTGTCCTTCACATCGGGTGCAGACTGAGCCAACCCAGCAGCAAGTCCAATCGCCAGCGCGAAAAAATTTTTTTTCCAACGCATCGTTAATCTCCGCATCGCATCAAACCTGAGAAAGCTGTCAATCAGATTAACCTAGCGCCACAGTGTCTGCACAGCCTGCCGCACTGTATTCAGGTGAATCTCCACGGTGTCAGCCACCTGCCGAGCGTAACCCCCTGCCATGCTCACCGCCAAAGGCAATCCAGCGCGTTTGGCGCGGTCAAAAACTCGCCGGTCACGCTCAGCCAACCCACCCATGCTCAGCGCCAACCGCCCTAGTGTGTCATCCAGAAAAGGGTCAGCCCCAGACACATAAATCACGAAATCAGGGCTGGATTTTTCAAATGCTTCGCCCAGTGCTGCATCCAATGCAACAAGATAAGCCTCGTCATCAGTACCGTCCGGCAAAGCAACATCCAGGTCGCTGGTTTCCTTCCGCAGCGGAAAGTTCTTCTCCCCATGCATCGACAGGGTGAAAACCTCGGGTACCTCGGCCAGAATGGATGCTGTTCCGTTGCCCTGATGCACATCCAGATCCACTACCAAAACCCGTCTGGCCAAGCCTGTTTGCACCAGTTCTAACGCTGCGATGGCCGAGTCGTTGAAAACGCAATAGCCTTCGGCTGCATCCCTGAAAGCATGGTGGGTGCCCCCGGCCAAATTGACCCCAATTCCATGATCGAGAGCGGCTTTGCACGCCTCAACCGTAGCCCCGCTTGAGCGCAACGATCTTTCCACCATCTGGCTCGACCAGGGAAAACCAAGCCTGCGCACCTCCGACTCGCTCAGCAACCCCTCGGTGGCACGGTGCACATAATCCAAACCATGCGCCCGAAGAAGTTGCCCCCGCGTCGCCACAGGCGGATCGGCAAACCCCCGCACCGTCAGGTTTTCCATTTCCACCCGCTGCCTTAAAAGGGCATATTTACGCATGGGAAACCGGTGCCCATCGGGCAAAGGCAGCACATAGTGGTCGGTATAAAAGAGAGTCATGCAAAAATTGTAGTGAGGCTCAATTCTTCAAGGCCCGCCAGAAAATCAACTCCATTAATTAATTTTTACTCATTTTTGTTGCCCAGCCGCCCTCCATCAAATTTGTGACCTAGGTTTCGATGAAATTTGGCAAGTTGGTTCAAAAAACCTCCTGCATCGTTTTAACCAATCTGTATTTGAGCATTGCAAGTTCCAGGGGAATGTTGATGAATAGGCGAGATTCACTCCGGGCCGGCGGTTTTTCGTTGATGGCCATGGCTGCGACTGCGGGAAAAATTTCAGCAGCGGTCATTCCCAAAAAAGTGATTGTCATAGGGGCGGGTGTCTCCGGTCTGGCCGCTGCCAAAACTCTGGTTTCTCGCGGGCATTCGGTGATTGTGCTGGAGGGCCGCAATCGTATAGGCGGGCGCATCGCCACCAGCGCCAAATGGGCCGATGC
>CAIWHS010000514.1 GCA_903912515.1 uncultured Planctomycetaceae bacterium | reverse complement strand
CCATACCATACGGCACCTGGTCGGGCGGTTCCTTGTTGGCGGGATGCCGGGCCAAAACCTTTGCTACTGCGACCTGAGCATCCCGGCCCTACGTGGGGTCAAGCTGCTTGAGATTGTGCAGACTTGGCTGGAATCAGTTTCCACTATAGGAGAAGCCCCCAGGCGGTTGTTTCTTGATGGGGTTGACTACCATGCTGATTGGCAACGCCAACTGGGCGATTTGACAGAAACGGGTTATCGTTTTGTGGGCACTGCCCAAACTGAGGTTTGCCCTGATAGCCCTGAAGGTAAAAAGCCTTTCGGCTGGCAAACCATGCAACTACAACGGCTGACATTTGCTGATTATTTGAAAGTGACCAGTCGGCTCGAAAAGCTAACCGAAGAAATTGGGGACCTCAAACAATTATTTTTTCCCAAGTATTATCACCCAAAAAACTATCACAGTCCCTTGCCTGAGTGGGTGCAAGGAGCGTTTCACGACTATTTAGCGCAAGGGATTTATCCTGGACCGGCGCTAGCTCCAGACGTGGCATCGGGCCAGCTCATGATCGAGCAAGACTTGATCGCCCGCACCTTGCGTGAGGATTTGCCAGCCCGTTATCAGGCTCGACAGGCAGCGGAGGTGGAACCGCTGATGACCCACCTGGCGTCTCGGGAAGACACTGTGATCGACTTGCCAGAAGCTGCCAGGGAGCTTGGTGTCAAAGGCCGGCAGAGCGTCGACAACCGGGCCGAATTGTTACTGAAATCAGGGCTTTATCAACGGGTGTTGCCCTGGGGTTACCACAGCACCGTGCGACGGGGGCGTGACAAACTATTAGGTGCCCATCCAGCGATAGTGTTGTCCCACCTACGGGCTGGCGGGAAATTCCATGGCAATCAGCGGCTATTGGGGCCGGCGCTGGAATCAGCGATTCACCTGCATCTTTTAAATTATTTTGGACCCGCATTGACATCTATCCATTACCACCGCGAAGCCGGTCTGAAAAAACCAGGCGCCGATTTGGTTGTGGAAACCGCCGAGGGGATTGTTCCGATATGCATGATGCTGGGAAACAGCCGCACCCGGGCCAACCGCATGCGGTGTTTCATCCGGCTTCTGGAGAGGCAAAAAATGATTGGCGCGATGGTGATCACGCCTACTTTTGAAGATTGCGAGAGGATCTTCGCCGAGCGGATTGATATTGGGCAATGCGCCTTGATGCCGGCGGCACTGGCGTGCCTGACATTGTCATATTTGAATGCCACCAGGCAAAAAATCCATGGTTTGAATGGTTAGCTGGTCCTGGCAGATCTAGGCTCGAACGGGCCGGTCACCATGGCGACTGTCTGCACAAAAACCGGATGCGTTGTTTTTTGGTTGTGTTTTTCTTTTTTAGGGAGTTCAGGAATATGAATATCACTATTAAATATCGCCCATTTCAGGATTTTGGCAATCAAAAGCTCAGGGACACCTACCGCAGGGTTCCCTGTGGCGATCACCAGTATGTCCGCTTCCTCGAGGGCCTCGGAGCGCCCAGGCAACAAGCCCTGCGTTTCGCTAAACCGATTGAAATGAATCTGCCGAGGGGCAAGCCCATCGAAAGCCTCATTCCCTTCATGGGACACTGGGTACCGTTTGTCATCCCTCAAGAATATCTACAAACCAAGGTTTGGAAAATCGGCCATGGCAAATTGGATATAGGCCTTGAATGGACCATCAACAATCAGCCGGTTGGACTGGAATCTTATGGCCCGGCTGATTGGACCCGCTTTGACAGCAAAATTTCCAACCTTTATGTCGGCGGGCATGCCTGGCCCGCCAACTTGCGGCATTTTCCGGGGGAAATCAGAAATTTGCCCAACTTGGAGTCGGTCGCATTGGCTAACTGCGACTCCATCACCAGCATTAACAATTTGATCTATTGCAAGCGATTGAGGCACCTGTTCCTTGCGTTGAAAAAAGTAACAGACCTGTCTGTCTTGAGCCTGATGCCGATTGAGACGCTGGTTCTGATGGATCTGGAGCAACTAACCGATCTTGAATTTATCCGGAAGATGCCTGCCCTAAAAACTTTGGTGGTGCGTAACTGTCGAAAATTGTGGAACCTATCAGACCTCGCTGGCAAAACCTCGCTGCGTCACCTGCTGCTTGATGGCCTTCCCATCAAAAGTTTGAACCCTGTCGCTGAGATTCCGGGCCTGGAAAGCTTGCATCTTGCCACGCTGCGGGGGGTACAGAAACTGCCGCAAATGCAAGCTAAAAGCCCGCCACGTTCGCTGTTCATTCGGGACTGCCCGACCATGGCCGATCCGGGACAAGACAACCGTTTTTTTGAATCCCAATCGTTGCGCTTTGAGGGCATCCGCCGTTGGGACTGGCTTAAACTGCTGGAATTGCGTTCCCCCCAAACCTTGGGTCTGGTGAATTGTGGCATCGATGACGATCAACTGGCCAGCTTGCCAATAACCCCGTCGCTCACCTTTTTGGATCTGAGCCACAATATTGGCATTACCCAGGTTAAACCGCTGGTGAAGGCCAAGAACCTGCACACCTTGTATTTGGACTGTTGCATGGGCCTCCAATCGTTGAGCGGCCTGAATCATTTCAAGCTTTTGGAAGATTTATCGCTGAATCTTTGCTCCAATCTGGTCAATCTCCAACCCATCGGCAATTGCAAAAAAATCAAGTCGCTGGCTGTAGCCGGCATGGCCAGGCAGGCCCAGCAAAGTGATTGGCTCAAACGACTCAAATATCTGCGCGAGTTATCGCTTGCAGGCTGGGATCAGGTAGCCAATTTTAACTTCCTGGATGACAAAAAGGATTTGTATTACCTGGACCTGCGTGGCAGGGTTTTTCAGGAAAACTCGAAATTCATTGTAAATATGACTGGGCTTTGTTACCTAATGACCACTTTTTCCTTCAACATGATCTCTTTGAAAAATGAAGGTCCTGAACACCTGCGACCATTGCGGGCTATTCCAGGAACGCAGGGTAGCGAATCATTCCTCAAAATCGGGGAAAGCTGGTGGGATATACCCCGGGAAAAATTGTGGAACCCCGGGCTGCTCAGCTATGAGGGCCACAGTCAGGACCTGATGGACCAACTCACCACCGACATGATCAGCCTGATCCCCAAAGTAAAATCAAAGGATAATCACCTTTTTTTTCCAACCGGCCTAGGCCAGGTTCGCCACCGGATTTGGTAGCGCGTGCAGTGCAACCCGTCACACCCCAAGCCGAAAGCACGACAGCGTTGGTCAAACAACTCATGGAATTAAGCTGGGCGAACAACCCATTCGATGCCGGTAACGGATACTCCCGTATGGCTTGGGAACTGGCGCTTGAATACGAGTTGTTCCAAAGCCAAAACGTAACTGCCAAAAGAAACCCGGACGGTTCACTCAGGGGCAGTCGGCACATCCTGTTGGATTTAATAAAAGCCATGGGAGGGATTAGCGTTTCCAAGCCGGGTGGTGGACCGAAAGCAACAGTCTTCGAGACTATTGTGCTAAAAGACCCGGATGCACCCAACAAAAAAATGGAGGCAAAACTTAAACGGGACTGGAAAGCTCACTTGAAGATCATCAAGAACAACCTGCGTTACGCTGCAAGTGAAGGCCATAGGCGCAGGCGGGCAACCAAAGCGAT
>CAIWHS010000513.1 GCA_903912515.1 uncultured Planctomycetaceae bacterium | reverse complement strand
CTCAGCCTGAACGGTGAGACGATCAGCCGGGCCGAGATGGATGAACTGCTGGCCTCCTCGGGCGGCTTGGTCCCACTGAAGGGCAAGTGGGTCGAGGTGGACCGCGAGAAGCTGCGTCAGGCGCTGGACCACTGGAAAAGTGTCGAGAAATCGAACCGCAAGGGGGGCCTGACCTTTTTCGAGGGGATGCGCCTGCTTTCGGGGGTGAACCTGGGGGCGCGGGAAGGGCTGGAGCTGGAGGAATCGGTCCGGGCCTGGACCGGGCTGGTTCCCGGCAAGGGGCTGGAGGCGGTCCTGCGGGAGCTGCGCAGCCCCGAATCGGGCGGGGGCAAGGCGCCCGCCGGTCTGGCGGCTCAATTGCGCCCCTACCAGTTGGCGGGCTATTTTTGGTTGCGGTTCGCCACCCGGCTTGGTTTGGGCGCCTGCCTGGCGGATGATATGGGTCTGGGCAAGACGGTGCAGGTGATCGCCCTGCTGCTGGACCGCAAGATTCAAGACAAAAAACAGCCTGCAATAGCCAAGAACCGGCGGCCAAGCCTGCTGGTGGTGCCGGCCTCGCTGATTGCCAACTGGAAAGCGGAACTGGCGCGTTTCGCCCCGGGTCTTTCCCTAATCGTGGCGCACCCCTCGGAGCAGGCACAGGGTGGGGCAACTTTGGACGCGAAGGGGGTGGCCGGGCTTGATCTGGTCATCACCACCTACGGCATGCTGCCCCGGTTGGGCTGGATGGCGAAACATGCCTGGGATCTGGTCATCCTCGATGAGGCGCAAGCGATACGGAACTCCGGCACCGTGCAGGCGCGGGCGGTCAAGGTTTTGTCGGCGCGCAGCCGTGTGGCGATGACCGGCACGCCCGTCGAGAACCGGCTGTCGGACCTTTGGTCGCTGTTTGATTTCCTCAACCCCGGCCTGCTGGGTACGGCCAAGGAGTTTGGTTCCTTTGTCAAGCAACTGCAAAGCGGCGACGCGCCCTCGTTCGAGCCGCTCAGGAGCTTGGTGCGACCGTACATTCTCCGTCGCCTGAAAACCGACAAGCGGGTGATTGCCGACCTGCCGGAAAAGACCGAAGTGAAGGCTTACTGCGGATTGAGCAAGCACCAGGCGGCGCTGTACCAGAAGGCTGTCGAGGAGCTGGAGGAGCAACTGGATTCGGCAGATGGCATCCAGCGGCGGGGCATCGTACTGGCCCAGTTGATGCGCCTGAAGCAGATTTGCAACCACCCGGCGCAGGCCACCGGCAGCCAGGACTATCTTCCTGACCGCAGCGGCAAGTTCGGGCGGCTGGCGGAGATTGTCGAGGAGATCGCCTTGCGGCAGGAAAAATTGCTGGTCTTCACGCAATTCCGCGAGATCACCGGGGCGCTCGCAGAATTCCTGGCCGGGTGTTTCGGTCAGCCCGGTCTGGTGCTGCATGGTGGGACCGGCATCAAGCAGCGGCAGGAACTGGTCAACCGTTTCCAAGGGGAACAAGGTCCACCGTTTTTTGTGTTGTCCCTCAAGGCGGGTGGCACCGGCCTGAACCTGACGGCTGCCTCGCATGTGATCCATTTCGACCGGTGGTGGAACCCGGCAATTGAGAACCAGGCCACCGACCGGGCCTTCCGTATTGGCCAGAAGCGTAATGTGCTGGTCCACAAGTTCATTTGCCGGGGCACCGTTGAAGAACGGATCGACGAGATGATCCAGCAAAAATCGCGACTGGCGGGCGAGGTGGTCGGCGAGGGCCAGGGCGCGGAAGCCCTGCTCACCGAGATGGACAACGACACACTGCTGCGATTCGTGCGGCTGGACCTGAGCCGCGCCCGGGATGGCTGATCGGTAACCGTGATTGGGGAGAAAAGCGCCATGCGTTGGAGTTTCCACGGATTCAGGCCCTATGTGCCTGTGGCCAAGCGCCGGGCGCAAGCCACGCGCGAGATCGCCAAATGGGCCAAAAGTGGCCAGGCGGTGTCGCCCGTGGTGATCGAGGGCCGCAAGATCGCCAATTCGTTCTGGGGGATCGCCTGGTGCGAGAACCTTGAGGGCTACAGTGATTTTGACAACCGTTTGCCGCGCGGGCGCACCTATGTCCGCAATGGCTCGGTGGTGCATCTGGAGATAGCCAAGGGTAAAATTCTGGCGCGGGTCAGCGGTTCCTCGCTTTACACGGTGAACATCGAGATTGATGGGCTGTCGCCGAGGCTCTGGAGCGCCTTCCGGAAACAGTCCTCCGGCAAGGTGGGAACGCTGGTGGAACTGCTGCAGGGCAAACTGTCCAAATCGGTGATGGAGCAGGTCACCGCCAAGGGATCGGGCCTCTTCCCCAGCCCCAAGGAGATCAAGATCGGTTGCAACTGCCCGGATTACGCCTGGCTTTGCAAACATGCCGCCGCCGTGCTGTATGGTGTGGGCCGGCGTCTGGATGATGCGCCCGAATTGCTGTTCACCCTGCGGGGAGTCGACCACCTGGCGCTGATCGACCAGGCCGTGACCTCGCTGCCTGAGTCCGCCAAGGCTCCGCCTGCCGCCACCCTCAGCGGGGATCTGTCGGCGCTGTTTGGCATTGAGATTAGCGATGGGACCGAAAGTGATCAGGAGAAGCCTGGTAAAAAAACCAATAAACCGAAGCCGCAAAACAAGAGACGCAAGGCCACCAAGGCTGTGAGTGCCGTAAACGCACCCAAGAAGGCGAATAAGCAGGCAGTCAAGCCAAAAGCCGATAAAAAGGATAGTAGTTTAAAATCCTCCGGGGTTAAAGCTGCAGCTAAAGCTGGGGTCATGAAGGCTAGCGGCAAATCCACCCGGACAAACGGCAAAACCCCTTTGGAGAAGTCGAAGCCCACCAAAAAGGTTGGATCTGGGGGCAAGCGGATTGGGAAATAGTGAGTCAAGTGGTTCATTTGGCTTAGGAAGCCTACTTTGGAGGCCTACCAGCGGGAGAAGATCTCGAAGGGGAAATTGCCTGACCTCGGCAGGCTCTTGGATTTGGCGGTAAAAGATCTGATCTTGCTAGCCCGGGCAGCATAGGCCTGCCCGTTTCACGGACATAATGCGCTGGGTAAAACTGTCGTCCTCACAAACACGAGCGTGCTGATCACCTTCCTTGACTTTGTCCTTGCTCTTGTCCTTTTCCTTGACAGCGCCGGGCTACTGGGGAAATTTTCCACCTACCGGTTTGTTGTCCCTAAAACGGTTTGG
>CAIWHS010000512.1 GCA_903912515.1 uncultured Planctomycetaceae bacterium | reverse complement strand
TGGGGAGGAGCTTCTTGGGTTGCCAATTCGTCAGCTACATGCAGGGCGGGCAATGGCATCGGGTGAGGGATCGATGCGGGCATTGCATGGGCTTGGGAGGAGTTGGGGAGTGGCATACTGTAATTCAATCAGGAAGGTTGCTATGGGTCAAAAATGCAGGCTAATCTTTGGGAATTGAAAAGTTGCTGGTGAACTCACGCAAGACGATTTGTAATCAGGATGCTTTTGTCCTTTTATGATGTATACTGTTATATGGATTGGAAATGAAGGTGGGGGAAAGAAATGGGACGCAATTTTGGTGTTTCCATTTGGCTTTGGGCTGTTGCCTGCGCGACAGGGGTGAGGCGGCTTGGCGCGGCTGATTTGGATTCGGCGCCCGTTTATTATGCAACGGCCCCCGACAACAATCCTGTGGCAAGGCTGCATTTGGAATTGGACACCGGACGGACCAAATTAGCTTTTGACCGTGAAAAGGGTTATTTGCCTGCCATCTTGAAAGCGTTGGAAGTGCCGGTTTCGTCGCAAGTGCTGGTGTTTTCCAAAACAAGTCTTCAGCGGAACCGAATCGCGCCCAAAACGCCCCGGGCGATTTACTTCAACGATGAGGTGTATGTCGGGTATTGCCAGTCGGGTGAGGTGATGGAGTTTTCGGCAGCGGACCCCGCATTGGGCACGGTGTTTTACACGCTGGAACAGCAGGCAGAGGAAGCTCCCCGGTTCAAACGGCAAACAGAGGCCTGTCTCATATGCCATGGATCTTCGGCCACCCAGGGGTTTCCGGGTCATTTGGTGCGGTCGGTGTATGCGGACACGGAGGGGCAGCCGATCTTTTCGCTTGGTACGAGCAGGGTTGAGCATTCGACCCCGCTGGAGAAACGATGGGGCGGTTGGTATGTGACTGGGAGCAATCCGGGTCGGGAGCATCGTGGGAACATGATTTTGCCCAAAAACACGCGCCACCAACCCAGGAAAAACCCGCATGGGACCGAATGCAGTGACTTGAAGGAGTTTTTCGCCACGGAGGATTATCTGTCGCCCCACAGTGACTTGGTGGCGCTGATGGTTTTTGAGCACCAGACCGAGGTGCACAACCGCTTGACTCGCGTGGCCCTTGAAACCCAATTGGTCCTACACCAGCGGCAGGAATTTGATCGAATTTTGGGCCGTAAGGAACCGGGGATCAGCGACAGTACCTCCAGACGCATTGATTCGGCCTGTGAAAGCCTGGTGCAGTATCTGTTTTTCGCAGAGGAGGCGGCGCTTGGAGGTCAGGTCAAAGGCTTCAACAGCTTTGCCAGCGAATTCAGCAAGAAGGGGCCCCATGACGCCTTGGGGCGAACGCTGCGCGATTTTGATCTGAAGGACCGCCTGTTTCGATACCCTTTGAGCTACATGATTTTATCCCATTCGTTTGAGCAGCTTCCGGTTGTTGCCCGCGATGTGGCAATTGGGAAGGTGGTGCAGGTGATTAGGGAAGGGAATTGTGATAAAAAGTACGCCCATCTGACGACTGCAATAAGGCGCGAGATATCGGAGGTACTGGCGGGTATGAGCCCTTTGTGGAAAGAACGATTGGCAAAAAATTAGGCAGCTTTTTCCGCTTTGTCAAAAGGCCATTGGCCAAGGGTAGCGCTCCAGACCAAAAAGACGACTAAGCCAACCATTAGAGTGGCAAGGCCTAGCAGGATGAAAAGCAAGCCGGTGCCTGCGTAGACATAAAGCCAACCAGCCAAGGCGACCAGAAGTGGGATGGGGTAAAGCGGCATGCGCCAGGGGATGGTTCCACCCTGTTTGCGGAGGAGTATTACAGCGAAAATTTGGGCGATGAACTGCTCGATGATGCGTGTGGCCACCAGTGCGCTGATGATCATATCGAGGCTGAAGAGGCTCCAGAACAAGACCAGGCCGCCAATAAGTAAAAGTGATCGGTGCGGGATTTGGTGGGTGGGGTGGACGGCGTCGAACCAGCGCAGGAAATTTCCCTCGCGGGCGGCGGCGTATGGAACCCTGGAGTAGCCGAGCGTGCCGGAGAAGCACGAGGCAAAGCAACTGCCCACCAGCAAAACGGTCACCACCTTGCCGGCCCAATCGCCGCGCAGGCGGGTCATGAACTCAGCGGTGAGATTGTCTTTGTTATTGGCGATTTCATCGAGCGGGATAACGCCTGTGAAGGCGAGATGGACCAAGCTGAAAAGGATCACCACCGCGAAGGCACTGCAGAGTATTGAGCGGGGGAGGATGCGGGCGGGGTTGCGCACTTCGCCACCGAGATAACAGACATTGTAGTAGCCGAAATAGGAGTAAATTGCCAAACCCATGCCTGCCCCCAAGCCGGCACTCCATGGAGGGCTTTCGAGTTTGTTGCTAGAGTTGGCCATGAAAGTGTCTATTTTGAAACGGGGAAGGCCCTCGAGTAGCACCCAGGCGATGACAGTCATGACCGCAGCCAGGAAGAACAGGCTGATTTTTCCCAGGCTGTCCACCCGGCGGTAGAGGAGTGCCAGAATAAGGACCCCCATGGCCAAGCCGAAAGCGCGGGTTGGGCTGAGGATCATACCCAAAAATTGGCCGTCGACCTCGGTGCCCAGCTTGATGGTATTGGCTTCGTCGAAAGCTTTGAATTCAGGGCTGATTGCCTTGGAAAATTGTGCGGCAGCGACAAGGCCAGAGCCCACTTCGAGCGGCCCCGAGATGAGTATTTGCCAGACAAATAAAAACGACATGAGCCGTCCCCATTTGCTTCGGCCGAAGCTTTCGAGGAGATAGTGGTAGGAGCCACCAGCGGAGGGCATGGCGGCACCTAATTCGCCCCAGATCATGCTGTCGCAGATGATGAGCAAGCCTGCGACCAGCCAAGCCAGCAGGGCCTGAGGCCCGGGCATGACACCCAGGATGAGTGGGACGGTGGCGAAAACACCAGCCCCCACGATCTGGGTGATGTTGATGGCCGTGGCCTGCCAAAAGCCGAGGCCGCGCTGAAGGGTTGGCTGGGGAGAACTGGTGTCCATATTCATGGCGGGGGAATGGTTGCCTAGCGGATTTCGGGGGGGACGCTGCCGTAGGACCATGGTTGGCCCTTGAAGGGAGGAGCATCCGGTGCCTCGGTGACTGGCCCGGGTTTGAGCGATTTGGCTAGCTCAATTCCCATGGCGGTGATGCGCTCACCGGAACCGACCTTGAGGTTGCTGTAACTGGTCAGGCGGGTTTCGTAGCCGCCGCCGCGGTCACTGAACGCCTCGGCGGTGGGGACATAGCCGACGCAGCCGTTGGCCAGCGAGACCGGGCAGGTGAAGGGGAAGCCGGATTGTTTTTTCTGCTCCAGGCCAAAGTCGCAGAAGAATTCGGCGGGGTTGGTGATGTAAGCCAGCGGCCCAACCTGAATCACTTGCACCTCGACTTCGGCGGTGGGGAATTTTTGGATTTGGGCATTGAGTAAGACGGTTTCTTTGGCGAAGGCCCATTCGGTTGGATCAGCCTTTTTTTGGTCGCCTTTGACCAATTGCAGGGCTTTGGCCAGCCGGTCGGGCGATGGGGGGCGCTTGGTCATGACCTCGGTCTTGGTGGCGGTGGCCAGTGGGATGGGCTTGGCTGAACGGTCGAGGGTGAGGAGAACCTTGAGGGCTTCGGCACCGAGGCGGCCGCCGACAAATTCGGCCCATGGCTCAGGCTTGCGGTGGACCTTTGGATTGCGGTTGTCGACCTGGGTGACATCGCCTGAGTTACCGTTGAGAAAGACGACCGGGCAATCCTTGCCGTAGTAGCCCTGAATGACCTTTTCGATGTAGTGGACATAGTTGGCCGAGATGCCGCCGGGGTTGGTGGTGGCATGGCAGCAAAAATTGACGACGCAACCTGTCAATTTGCCCTCGGCATTCCAGGCGGCGAGCACTATGACCTCGGGATCGACCGGGCCTGCTGGTTCGAGAATGTCTGGGTTATTTTGGCCGGGGTGGGTCATGGTCATGCCGTTTTTCATGCGGAAACGGCGGTTGAAGGCGACCTGGTTTTCCAGACCCTTGCCGACTGCGGCTGTGGAGACGGATAGCCGGCTGTGAGCTTTGCAGACCGCATCGACTATACCGGCCTCCATGGTTTCGAGATATTTTAAGTCGGCCATGCTGGAGTCGTCGTAGGCGAGTTTACGGACTAGGGCATCGCTGTGGTCGTAATCGCCGGGCATGACCATGCCGACCGGGCCGGACGAGTGGCTGTGGGAGGCGCCGATGAGGATATTGGGCCCGGGAATACCGCATTTCGTTTGGATTTGCTCACGCACACGCAGGACGCTGCGGCGGTCGATGCCCAAGGCATCCAGCCCGACCAATGCGACGGTGGTGCCATTGTGGCGAAACACGGCGGCGCGGGCTTTGCAGGCATCGTGGAAGGATTGGTGGAAAACTTTGCCGTAGCCCCCTGGTTGTTCCATTCCCAGTTTGGGGCTGACATCCGCTTCGGCGAAGCCAGCCTGGAAATCGGTCATCTGGGCCGGGCCCAAGAGCAACAGCAGGGGAATGAGGCAGTGCATGGTCGGTACTCCCGGCAGGATGAATCGATGGTTTGAAGGACAGAGTAGCATTTGGCGGGTGGATGTACGAGGAAAAAGGGGGATACCTAGTTCGGGTGGCGGGTTTTGAGGTTATTGGGGTGATGATGGATTTGAGGTTTTGGAAATGGGTGTGCGGCTATAAACCCAGGGTGGCGGCTCGTTGAGCTCGGCTTATCTCGTTGAGCTCGCCTTATCTTGGGCTAAGTTCTTCAACTCCTACAGGGTTGAATTTGTGCCTGCAAGGACACCCAACCCTTCAACCCTCCCGAGGTGGGAGGGGGTGAGCTGTTTTTGATTTTGGAACACCCTGGCGGGTCTGTGCCGCGACGGGCCGGGGCAAGCTGCCGGGCCGGCGCGATCCGATGTGACCCGGAGCTGGCCAGGGGTTGGTCGGGTCTTTCTCCTCGACCGGGAAACCGCCATTTAGGCGGTGCGCCATCTCCATGCCAGAGACCCTTTATATTTTGGGTCGCGAGCGAACACGCGAACAACGTAATCGAGATGCGGTTCCGGGGACGGAAGGTCCCGGAGGGGCCGCACCTAGTGGCGCCAGACTCCCGCCATTGGCGCGCAGTAGGGCGGACGGCGCTGAGAGCCATGGGGAACATCAGTGTCATGTTGCCCCTTGCCTGCTTTAACGCAATTGCCCTGAAGAATAAGCTCTTTTTTGATCCCGGCCTGTGTCCACGGATGGCACTGTGCCAATCGTGTGCCAATCAGCCGCTTTTTCGCCTCCTTTTCTTGCCTTGGCTTTGCCGGCCTTTCGACCCGCCAACAACCAAACTGCCCTGGGGCGCGGCCGGCGACTTGTCGGCCATTTGAGTTGACCCCAGAACATCCACGCCGTCGATCAACCGCAATGACTCTTGGTCATTGTTGTGGTAGTACCGACGGGTGATCCGACTGCTCTGATGACCCAGCAATTTGCACATGGTCATCTCTGACACACCCCACTGGGCATGCCTTGAGCAATAGAAGTGACGCAGGCTGTGGAAGCAGCCATCCTTGAAGGATTTCTCTCCCGGGGTTCCCGGGAACCTTCCCCTCAATTCCTTGCGAACCCTGCAGAAGGTCTCGAGCGCCGAACTGTAGGTCAGCCTGCCGCCATCCAGGTTTTGGAACAGCAGGCCCGACTTTTCACCACTTCTCGCCTTCAGCCACTCAAGCAGGTCCTTGTGGATGGGAACCCGTCGGGTTTTGGAGGACTTGGTGCTTTGGGTTTCGGTGCCGGCACGAGCTTTGGCGCTGTCATCCTTGACCGTGATGAAGCGCTTCTCCAAGTCAATGTAATGCCAGGGCAGCGACAGCAGCTCGCTGATGCGCAGGCCGGTATATCCCAGGACACGAACCACATCCCCGACCTGACGCACCCGGGGATTTTTATGGTCGGAGCAATATTCCAGGATGGCCCCGAATTCCGCGGCGGTGTAGGCGTAGGCCTCCTCCACCTCGAATTTTTTCATCCTCAACCTGATTTTGCGCTCCGAGCCCAGGTGGTCTGTTTCGATCAGGGTGTTGATCACCTGCGGGATGAACCGCACCAGATAGCCCACATAGTTTGGAGCAGTCCCCCGGGCCTCCAGCCAACCGGAGTACCTGTTCAGCAGGTCCTTGGTGATTTGACCGACATGAGAGATGCGGTTTT
Organism: uncultured Planctomycetaceae bacterium; assembly: GCA_903912515.1. GTDB lineage: Bacteria > Planctomycetota > Planctomycetia > Gemmatales > Gemmataceae > UBA6894. Next base: position 419 of record CAIWHS010000512.1, on the reverse strand, counting down.
CAGTGGCGAAGGTGAAGAACTTCTTCCACCGTTTCTTGTAAACCTTTAAGGATGACGGCTTCACGCCTCCAGCTACCCTCGCTTTGGAGCGGTCCTCAATGAAGATGGTGAATGCCTGGTCCAATGATATTTCGACAGAATCCATTCCCACCAACCTGGACCTGTCCGCCAATCCATTTTCGACACACTTCACCAAGTTCAATTGGACAAGGGATTTCAAGGCTTTTTCCTTGTCCCTGGTATTCAGTGAATGACGGCCTAGGTCGAAGCGGTTCGATCGACCATCGGCGCAGTACACGCCTTTCCGCCGGTACAGTTTCCAACGGAAGTGCTCACACTGGATCAACTCATTTTTTCTTCTCGCGGACATGGGTTATTTTCCTCCGCGCAGGAGTAAACCCTTCTTCCAGGCTGGCAGG